>JAISKQ010000207.1 GCA_031260865.1 Prevotella sp. | reverse complement strand
ATTATGCCTCTCGCAGTCATTTGGTGGGTGGTAGGTCTCATATTCGTTATTATTGCACACGCAATAAGTTATGGGCCGTTCTAATTTAATTAGGTAAATCGGAAGCAGACCTCGCATTTTGATGCGGGGTCTGCATATAGTTATTAAGGTTACCGTTTCGCAGAGAGGAAATCGAGAATGAGCAATCAGAATTATGGTCCGCCGCAATATCAGACACAGTACAAACAGCCGGGAAGCGGAAGGGCCACGGCGTCGGTAGTCTGCGGAATCGTCGGCTTTTTCATCGCCGGAATAATTCTCGGTCCAATTGCAATTCTGCTGGGTTACAGTGCGAAAAAACAAGGTTATCAGGGCACGAAAGCAAAAGCAGGAATCATCCTCGGAATAGTAGCCTTCGCCTGCGGAGCCCTAGTACTATTATTGGGCAACCCTTTTTAGTTCTCTTTATATGGCTCTCTATTCTTCTACTTGTCGTTGAATATACGCGCCCATTAGTGGCACGGTAAATGCGAGCTCTCCTGTACGCGGAGCGTATATTAATCCCTTGCGGATTAGTTCGGCGCGTCTTGGGCTAAGCGCTGTTAATTCTGAATCCAAACGCATTGCGATATCTTTGGAAAGACTCACGCCGTCATTATCGACTGCCATTGCGCGTAGATAATCTCTCTGAGATTCAGATATTTTATCCCAGCGAGACCTGAAAAAGCCTTCATCAAGTGCTGCTGTGGCGGAATTGATTGCAAGTTTAGTATCGTGTATAGTTATTGGAGATTTTTCGGCGGCGAGCCAGCACGCGGATCCATATTCTTGAAGAAAATACGGATAGCCATGTGAAATTTCTACGATTTTAGAAAGTGCGGCATCATCCCATGTCACTCCCGTTTTTGCAACCGGTGTTGTCAGTGCATCTGCGGCTTCACTAGGTGATAACGGTTGCAGTTCTTTGTATTCGTATAGTCTTTCGGCATAACTTTTTGATTTTGACAAAATTCCCGGTAGAGTTGGAAGCCCTGCCAAGGCTACGGATAATCTTAGATTGTCTTGAGTCGCTCTGTGTACAAGTTCGCTGAGCGCCGATAAATCGTCTGCAGAGAGGTCTTGAGCCTCATCAATCAGAAGTGCAACTCCGGTTTCGGTTTCCTCGGTTGCAGCAGATAAGTCTGTTATCAAGCGATAAAGATCACCCGATAAATCTCCGGTATTTGCATTTGATCCGGATACGCTACTGAGATCAATACCAAAAGTGAATACACCCGGCAATCCTACATCTGTGCGAAATGATAGTGCTGTTTTCAGCGCATTTAATACCTTTGAGCTCACGCCATTTTTTGCTACATCAGCAAGTCTATTCTCTAGCTCTTTGCTAAGCAATTCTCTGAGTGATATACCGGTATTTGCTTCGAAACGTGCAACGATCCATTCATGTGCAGTAGATATTTCACCAAGGTGTGACAGCAGCACAGTCTTACCGATTCCGCGAAGTCCGTAGAGAACCATTGGTCGAAAATCAAGACCATTTTCAATGCGATGTAGGTTTGATTCCCAAATTTCAATTTGCACATCACGTCCAACCAAGGCAGCAGGTTTACGCCCGGCACCGGGCGAAAATGGGTTATCTATTCGTTGCATAATGTTATTCTCCCTAATTCACGCTTTTTTAGATTATATCCTTTTATATCTTAGTATATCACATTAACGATATACTTAGATATAAAAGGATATAATCCTGAATGAAACCAATCATACAAAAAGCAGTCCGATTGTATCAACAGCAACTTCTATTTCGAAATGGTCTCTACAAAGTTTTTTTGATTTTATCGTCGTTATCACAAAGCAAATCATTTGGCGTGACTCCCAACACTGATGCAATCGCTTTTACCTCGTAGTCGGGTACAAATCGAAGACCGTTTTCAATTCTCACTATAGTTATTCTATCTATATCACAACCTGAAAGTTGCAGTTTTTCTGCAAGGTTAAGTTGCGTACAGGTGGGAACCATTGCCTTACGAAGTTCCTTCACGCGAGTCCCGATAATATTTTTTGATTTTCCGTCCCAATAAATTTTCATAATTTCATCAGTGCTAAAGATGTACTTTTAATTGATTTTAATCTTAGAATATGGTTAAATAAGTTCTAAAGATGAACATATATCTTATTTGATTATTTATGGAGGGTAAATGATATGAAAAGGAAAGCTCATTTTTTCGTACTTATTTTATGCATATTAACTGCATTTATAAGTGTGAACTTGCTATCGTCTTGTTCAACAGGGACAAATGCGCCATCGACAACAGACACTACTGTGCAAGAAAAAAATGACGAGGACGCCCAAGATCAAGCAGAGGCTAAAGCGAAAGAGGATGCTGAAGCCAAGGAAAAAGCCGAAGCTGAGGCTAAAGCGAAGGCTGAGGAGGAAGCTAAAGAAAAGGCCGAGGCTGAGGCTGAGGCAAAAGCAGCTTTGAAAGCTAAAGCTACTACCATCAAGTATCGCGAATTATTTAAGGGTGGAGACTCATTGGCAGGAAATTATTACACCTTTAAAGGCGAAATTATTCAAGATGCTGGTGAGGGTACATTCAGAGTGAATGTTACAAAGACCGGGACATACTACACTTTTTATGAGGATACTGTGTTAATTTATGTTGACGGGGAGCCTTCCGAAAAATTATTAGAAGAAGATATCATTACTTTTATTGGGATGGGTGCCGGTAATTACCGTTATGAAACAGTAATGGGTGGTACAACCGAAGTTCCCTTACTGCTTGTTGATGCTATTGACATCGAAGTAGTAGGTACAACTGCGGATTAATATTTTTGTGAATCATAAGTTGGTTATTGTATTGTTAGCACAGAATTGGTTTTGAAAAGGAGAAATTATGAAAAAGCTATCAAAGATTATGGTTATCGTATTAGTTATAACTTCATTGAGTATTACAAGTGTATTTGCCGCGAGTTCCAGTTACAATGAAATTGTGGCTCCAACTACTGTGAAAGCAGGACAAGTATTTTATGTAGAGTTAATTGGTGATGAATACTTTACGACAGGAGAATATAACGGTCAAATCGCATATAGCCCAGATTATTGGAAAATGTCACCAGTGTCAAGTGGAGGTTATAAGAGTTATTCAGATTACTTTTTTATGTATAGTGACAGTGGAATTACATTATACTCAAAAGTAAAAGTAGATGCTCCCGGAAAATATAAAATCACAGGTACTTTTAATGAAGTAAAATGGGAAGAATACGACTCGGATATGAAGGAGTATTTGGGCGAGGGAACTTGGAACATTAATTATAATATGGAGTATACAAAAACAAAAACAATTGAGGTTCTTGGTCAAGCGAAATTCAAGGCAAATGGCACGAACGTAAAGAACCTGCCAAAGACTGCTTGGTTTAAATATGGTCAGAAATTCAAAACTCCGACGAGAAAGGGGTACAAATTTATTGGATGGGCAACGAAGAAAAAAGTTTCAAGTTACTATCTAACCAAAAAGTTCAATGGCGAAAAACGTGTAACCACATACTATGCGCAGTGGAGAAAAAAATAACACAACTGAACTTCGAGAATATTTTACACAAAACATTCGCACTTTCATTCTCATAAAGTGATATTCCTCTATTGTCCGTGGGGTCGAAAATTGGTATTATATTGTTGTACTATTTTTTACGGAGTTTTTCCTGTTTTAAATGCAAAGGGGCCTTGATTTTTCATGATTAGACGCGTATTCGTAGAGAAGAAGGCTGGGTATGATGTTGAGGCACAGGGTCTTCTCCGCGAACTTCATGAAAATCTTGGAGCTACAAAACTCGAATCGCTTCGGATTATCAATCGTTACGATGTTTCGGGGGTTTCGGATGTAACTTTTGCAAATGCTGTAAAGACGGTGTTCGCGGAGCCTAATTT
>JAISKQ010000157.1 GCA_031260865.1 Prevotella sp. | reverse complement strand
CGTGTAGCTCTTGAAAACGCGGCTTCTATCGCCGGTATGTTCTTAACCACAGAATGTATCATCGCTGATAAGAAAGAAGAAAATCCGGCTCCTATGCCTCCAATGGGCGGCGGAATGGGTGGAATGATGTAATACGCTACAAATTAACAAGTTACATAGAAGGAGGGGTTGTCCGATTTTGGGCAACCCCTTTTTCTATCTCATTAATAGGGTATTAGGGGCAAGAAATAGGGAGGTCAAGTGGGAGAGTTGTGGGATATTGATAATCTTGCCTTTACCTTTAAGTAGAGGTGTAACGCTTACGCCATTTATTATCAATGGATTGTTTTATTAATGATATAATATTACACTCCTGCAGTGCCTTCTGACAGGCGGTGATAATAAAGAAATGCTAATGGTACACCCATAAAAAAAAGGTTACCCGGAAATCCGGATAACCTTTTCTATTTCAATCAGCTAAGATTATTCAGCAAAGAAGATTGCAACGCGGTTCCATGCGTTTTCAGCATAAGGTTGTTCAGTATCACCTTTCCATTCAACTTTAACGCGGTTGCTGTTGATGTTGTATTTTTTGATTAATACGTCAGCAACGTTTTTAGCGCGTTTTTCAGAGATTTTCTGGTTGACAGAAGCAGAACCTGTTTTCTTGTCAGCATAACCTACAATCTTAACATTTTTGTTAGGATTATCTTGTAGATATTTAGCTGTGTTGTAGATGCTAACTTCTTGGTTTTTGTCGATAACGGCACTACCGATACGGAAGAATACTACGTTAGAAACAAATGGAGCGGCAGCAGCAACTTGTTTTTCTACAATCTTTTCCACGACCTTAGTTTCAGCAGGCGGACAAGTTCTGTTTCTCAAAGTTTCGTTTTCTTGACGAAGTTTGTTGATTTGGCTGTTCAAGTCATCAATAAGACCTTGATCCAATAATACAGCTTCAGAGAAGTCGGTTTTCTTACCGATTTTGAAGATTAAACTTGCAGAAGCGTTAGCCAAGATGTCGTAAGACCAGTCACCACCCATTTGTTTGTCAAAGTCTTCTTTCACCATAGCTCCTGATACTTCAACCGCAAACGAAACTCTTTCAGATAATCTGAAGTTGTTGATAATACCTGCGTTTAGAGTCATAGTTTGTTGTGAAGCGCCCGGATGCTTTTCTAAATAATTTGTAGGGTACATAATACCGGCTGCATTTTTGTAGTCCCAGCCCCACATTCCACCTAAACCGATGTAAGGGATAAAGCTGTAAACACGTTTAGAGTTGTACTTCAACAAATAGTCAGATACATTCCACAATAAGTCGAATTCAAAGCCTAGATATTTGTTGTGCATCATCTGTTGTGCGTTTGGTCCAAAGTTATGCAAAGATCCTCCGGTTACCTTAGCTCTACCTCCGAAATATGGATTATACCATTTACCAATCTGGAATTGAGGAGCTACTGTTGGACGGCTTAAAAATTTAGCATCTTTGTCGTGATCTCCAAAATAAACGTTAGCGCCGGCGCCAACACCGATGAACCAGTTATCCCAAAAACCATTACGCACAAAAGTCGTATTACGACCTTCTCTAGTACTATATCCGCTCGTTTGAGCAAATGTAGTCATAGCCGCAAAAACTAAAACTAAAAGTAAACTTACTTTTTTCATAATCAATCTTTTAAATTATAATTAAACACTCTTTTTTATTTTAATTTCATTCATATTTTGTATACCATGTATACATCATATTCAGTCCTTCTTCGATATCAATTTTATGTTTCCAACCCAATGAATTAAGTTTTGACACATCTGATAATTTTCTCATAGTTCCATCCGGTTTATCTGTATTAAAGTATAATTCCCCTGAAAAACCAATCGTATCTTTTATCAGGTTCGCCACGTCTTTTATTGAAATTTCAATACCTGTGCCTATATTAATATGTGTGTTGCGTACTTCTATCCTTTCTATAACATTAGCTAAGTCTAAAAAGTTTACTGATTCCATTACAAAAACAGTAGCATCGCCCATTTCCTGACTCCATAGGAACTCTCTCATTGGTTTACCTGATCCCCATATTTCGACTTGAACAACGTTTCCATTCTTCTTCACTCCATACTTGCCAAGAATATCAAGTATCCGGGATTCGGAAGAATCACCTGAAACGCCTTCGATAGGACGCTTGTCAAGATCTTTCCTTATGGTTTCCCATGCGTTCGTTTCCAAACATTTCCCTAAATGAATTTTACGAAGCATAGCCGGTAATACATGCGAAGTTTCCAAATTGAAATTATCATTTGGACCATACAAGTTTGTTGGCATTACAGCTATAAAGTTTGTTCCATATTGTAGGTTATAGCTTTCACACATTTTCAAACCTGCAATTTTTGCTATAGCGTAAGGTTCATTTGTATATTCCAAAGGAGCTGTCAACAACGCGTTCTCACTCATTGGTTGAGGAGCTTCTTTCGGATAAATGCAGGAACTTCCCAAAAATACTAACTTTTTTACTTTATTTATATATGATTGATGAATAACATTATTCTGAATCATCAAATTTTCATATATAAACTGTCCTCTATATGTGTTATTCGCGACAATACCGCCAACTTTGGCCGCGGCTAAAAACACATATTCAGGTTTTTCTTTTGCAAAGAATTCCGCTACAGCGACCTGATCCATCAAATCAAGTTCTTCATGGGTTTTCAGCACAAAGTTTGAATAACCTTTATTTATCAGACTCTTTAGAATCGCCGAGCCAACCAAACCTCTATGACCGGCTACATATATTTTAGCGTTCTTTTCTATCATTAATTATTATTCTCCTTTACTCAAAATAGTTAAGAATCCTATATCCTCCGTTTTTAAGATATTCTTCTTTCTTCATCAATTCTATATCATGAATAACCATATCCTGACACAAGGATTTGAGATCATAAGTCGGCTCCCAACCTAATTTGGTTCTGGCCTTGGTATTATCACCAATAAGAATATCAACTTCAGTTGGACGGAAATAAGCCGGATCAACGCCAACGACTGTCTCTCCTAACCTCTTTTTGAAATTGTCCAAGTGTTCCGAACCAACTATTTTAGAAAATACTTCATCATTTACGGATGAAATATATCCTTTTTCGTGTTCATTTTCACCTCTAAATTCAATGCCAACGCCAACTTCCGCAAACGACATTGTTATAAAATCACGGATCGTTGTGGTTACACCTGTTGATATAACATAGTCGTCCGGTGTATCTTGTTGCAAAATAAGGTACATTGCTTTGACATAATCTTTGGCATGTCCCCAGTCTCTTTTGCTGGATAAATTACCCATAAACACTTGTCCCTGCAAGCCTAACACTATACGTGCTACCGCTCTGGTCACTTTTCTCGTAACAAAGGTTTCACCTCTCAACGGAGATTCGTGATTAAACAAAATACCGTTACTGGCGTGCATACCATAGGCTTCCCTATAATTAACTGTGATCCAGTAAGCGTATAATTTAGCGACAGCATACGGACTTCTCGGATAGAACGGAGTTGTTTCTTTCTGAGGTATCTCCTGTACCAATCCATAAAGTTCTGATGTTGAAGCCTGGTATATACGGGTTTTATCCGCCAACTTTAATAGCCTTACCGCTTCCAGGAGACGAAGAGTGCCTATGCCGTCAGCGTTTGCCGTGTATTCCGGCGTGTCAAAACTGACTTTAACATGGCTCATCGCCGCCAGATTATATATTTCATCCGGTCGAATATCTCCTATTATGCGAGTCAGATTCAAACTATCTGTCATATCTCCATAGTGGAGTATCAGATTCCTATTTTCATCATGAGGGTCTTGATATAAATGATCTATACGGTCTGTATTAAACATTGAGGATCTCCTCTTAAGACCATGTACTGTATAGCCTTTTTTTATCAAATATTCAGATAGATAAGCTCCATCTTGTCCTGTAACGCCTGTGATGAGTGCTATTTTACTCATATTATTATCTACTTAATAAAAGGTCTTATCAAGATTAGTTATTTTATTATTACAACTATTTTCCTTCAATCTGTTCTCTCTCTACCAAGCAAATTCCTTTCGTAAACAAAAGAACAAACTAAGCTACAAAGATATATTTTTTTTAACTAAAACAAACAAAAACTTCTTTAATTTGGTATTTTTTTTTGTTTTTACTCTATATTGCTGCTTTTAAAAACTTTAAATTTGAAATACAAAAAATAACTAAAGCCCTTTTGCCTCATATACATGGCTTCAGAAGCGAGATGTATCATTTTTCGCATTCGATGCTAATGTAATGATAAAAACTGATATTGAAACAACATCTTTTACTAAATATTTCGATTTATATTATAATAATGGTGAAAACAAACGCATTACCGATTCTTTAAATTTTTCTATCCCGCTTCTTTTATTCCACTCTTCGACCGATAGCAACGTCGATTGTTCCATATCCTTGAAGAAAATATCCTGAGCTTTACGGCAAGTTTCCTCGCTATAAATGAACGCGTCGATTTCGAAATTATGTTCAAAACTGCGCATATCCATATTGGCTGAACCGGTTATGGTAAGGCTGTTATCTACAATCAACATCTTTGAATGCAGAAAACCCGCGTCAAAGAAATAGACGCTAACCTTGGCGTCCAGTACTTCCTTTAGGAAAGACCTGGATGCGATATGCACAAATGTGGTATCGGAATGTCGCGGCAACATTATGCGAATATCAACGCCCCTCATCGCGGCCATTTGTATGACCTGCAATAAAGAATCGGTAGGTACAAAATAAGGCGTCTGGATATATACGCTTTCTTTCGCGTTTGCTATCGCCTGCAAAATGCCCAAGTGTATATCTTTGAATTGTCCCACAGGACCGCTTGTCACTAACTGCATCAGATTATCTCCTTTGTCTTCTAATACGGGGTAATAAGTATCTGATGTGAGAAATTCTTTCCGCGCCGAATACCAATCGATAAGGAAAGAGGTTTGCAGACCGGCGACCCCTTTTCCTTCTATCTTAATGTGGCTGTCGCGCCATATTCCGGCGCCGACTCCGTTAATATACCTGTCGGCGACATTCATGCCTCCTACAAAACCGACCTTTCCGTCAATGACGACAATCTTACGATGATTCCGGTAATTAACCCGGCTGGTCAGAAACTTGAACGCTACTTTAAGGAAAGGTTGTACCTCAACGCCTTTCACCTGCATATCTTTGAAGAAACTCCGTTTGGCCTTCCATGAACCGACATCGTCATACAGGAGGCGAACCTCAACGCCTTCAGCGGCTTTGCGGACTAATATATCGCGGGTCTTACAGCCTATTTCATCATCCATAAATATATAATACTGAATATGGATGTGTTTCCGCGCTTGCTCCAACGCGTCAAACAACGCGTCAAATTTTTCCCTGCCGGAAGAATAAAACGTCACGCTGTTTCCTCCATATAAAGGAGATGCTTTGAGGTGATTCAATAAATTTACCAATCCTTTAAATTCAACCGGAGGATTTAATATTTCGAGTAATTCGCGGCGCTCGATGGAACGGCGGTTCAGCTTCTTATACATCTTATGCGAGATAAGGCGCTGTTTGCGATTGTCTTCGCCAAAGAAATAATAGATGACAAGTCCTACCAGTGGAAGCAACAACAATATCAGTACCCATGAAATCGTTTTCAACGGATTTCTGTTTTCCGAGATAACGATAACCATTGTTCCCAGAGCCGTGACGACATAGAGAACCTGGAATAGAAGGATTAAATGACCTGTTGCTTCCGAAGCTTCCACTTATAATAAATAATTTATTGTTCCAAAGTTATATATAAAATCCGCATATTAAAGCCATTTCTCACATTAAAGTTTCATCTAACCGATGCAGCAAATCTTCTCTCAACACAGTTCTTTCCCATGAATAAGTCGTGTCTGTCTTTTGAATGTAGTCAACAATATCGAAAGCTTCCCTTAATCGACTTTTATCTTTTTTCTCTGTAATATCAAATTCGAGCATCAATAATTTCGCATATTGTTCGAGCAACTCTATCTCATTGATTTTTTCCATGAGTGAGGTAGCTCGATCTTCTCGCGAGGCGTTGAAATTCGTCGAATAAAAATCAAAACATTCGTCCAGCATCGCCTTTTGTTCCAAGTCGCTCAATAAGCGATTTTCATTGATAGCTTGCTGTAACTTCTTAAAAAATTCTTCTATAAGGCGTTGCAAATAATCTTTCTTTCGTTGTTGTATCATTACATTCGTTATTTATGCCGGTCAATAGTTGTGAATAAATAATATTCAATTTCATTATTTGTTTTGTAATTGAACGTTAAGTACTCTTATTTCCTGTATTTTTCGCTAATATCCTCGTCCATCATATTCAGGTACGACTTATAACGGCTCTCGCTGATATAATGTTTTTCGGCGGCTTCGCGTACGGCGCAACCGGGTTCATTTATATGAATGCAATTATTGAACCGGCAATCTTTGGAAAAGCTGAATATATCGGGAAAAAAGTGAAAGATCTCATTCCGATCCATATCTACTGTGCCAAAGCCTTTTATGCCGGGGGTATCAATAATAAATCCGCCATGAGGCAGTTCTATCATTTCCGAAAAGGTAGTAGTGTGCATCCCCTTTCCATGATAATCGGAGATAGCTCCGGTTCTGAGTTTTGTATCGGGTATAAGGGCATTTATCAAAGTCGATTTTCCCACTCCCGAATGCCCTGAGAATAACGTTACCTTTCCTCGTATTTTCTCTTGCAAAGCGTCCAGCCCTATATTTTGTAAAACCGAAATCTTCATACCCGGATACCCAATATAATCATACATTTCTATCAGGGCGTTCATATATTCGGTTTCTTCCTCGGTGTAAATATCCGCCTTATTGAAAATAAGGTTAACAGGTACGCGGTATGCTTCCGCCGAAGCCAGAAACCGGTCGATAAACACCGTTGAAGTAACAGGGTGATTGATGGTTACGATAAGGAAACAAAGATCTATATTGGCGGCTATAATATGAGACTGCTTCGACAAGTTGGATGAACGGCGGATAATGTAATTCTTCCGGTCTTCTATTTCGGTAATCAATGCCGTGCCTTCATTATTTTCTATAATGACGACACGGTCGCCTACGGAAACAGGGTTTGTGCTTCGTATCCCCTTCAGGCGGAAGTTTCCTTTGACCTTACATTCAATATTGCGCCCATCATCCGTACGAACCAGATACCAGCTGCCGGTATTTTTTATTACGAGACCATTCATTCAATTATTTATACTGTCAAAATTTCTTTTTCTTTCAGCGCGAAAACTTCATCTACTTTCTTGATATACTTATCATGCAGTTTTTGCATATTGGCTTCGGCGTCTTTAGCCACATCTTCCCCGACACCGTCTTTCACTGACTTTTTAATCGCGTCAATCGCGTCGCGACGGGCATTACGGACACTTACTTTCGCTTCTTCCGCTTCTTGTTTAGCCTGCTTTACCAAAGCCTTACGGCGTTCTTCGGTCAACGGCGGGATAGACAAACGGATTATCTCGCCATTATTGTCCGGAGTAATACCTACGTCGGAATTTAAAATAGCTTTTTCCACTTCTTTCAGCATCTGTTTTTCCCACGGTTGAACAATAATCGTTCTCGCGTCGGGCGTATTAATAGCTGCTACGCCGCTTAGGGGCGTAAGCGTGCCGTAATAGTCCAGCTTAACACCGTCAAGAATGCGCGGATTCGCTTTTCCGGCGCGTATGTGGGCTAAAGTCTCAGCTAAAAATTCAACTGAAGCAGACATCTTGGTTTCTGCTTTTTGTTCTATTTGTTTCAGATCTGTTGCCATAGGTTTATATGTTTTAGTTAGTTACAAGTTACAAGTTACAAGTTACGAGAAAGTTTTGAGTTTAAAGTTTACAAGAGTTCTTGCAAGCTAGTAAACTCTTATTACTTACTACTTACTACTCATTACTTACTACTTATTTTTAGTTACAAGTTACAAATTATGAATTTCAAGTTTACAGTATTATAGCATACTACATTTTAGCACACTCTTATATAGTTTGTTTTCATTCAAATTTATCTTTAGGAATCTGGGTTAAGCCAATTATTAATTGAGCTATTCCCGCCAGAATCAACAATGAAGGAAACACATTATGTACGGCGATTGTGACAAACGCGCCGACAGCGCATATCAAACAACCAAAGAATATATTCCTTTTCGCTGTTCTCAGATTGTCCTTATTTACCAATGTAATAATATCATTCAGCATCAAGAAAGCATCTTCTTCGTTAAGTCCTCGTTCGATGAGGAAAATCTTAACCCTTTCGGGATTTTCCCTTTTCTTAATCAAAGATACCGCTTGATCGCGTAACTGATCATCAAAAGTTATTTTATTCATCATTATGCGTGCACGTATGTACCTATTTTTTCACCTTTCATCAATTTCTCCAAGTTGCCCGGAGTATCCATATCGAAAACAACGATGGGTAGATTGTTTTCTTTACACATCACGGTGGCGGTCATGTCCATCACCTTTAGTCCGCGGCTGTACACCTCATCATAGGATATGGAATCAAACTTGGTCGCTGTCGGATCTTTTTCCGGATCGGCGGTGTACACGCCGTCAACACGAGTGCCTTTCAGCATTACATCGGCTTCTATCTCTATACCGCGCAGCGAGGAACCTGTATCTGTGGTGAAAAACGGATTTCCCGTACCGCAGGATAAGATAGCCACTTCGCCGTTTTCCATCGCTTCTATCGCCTTCCATTTGCTGTATATTTCGCCGATAGGCTCCATCCGGATAGCTGTGAGCACTCTGGATTTTTGCCCGATGGCTACTAATGCCGAGCTTAACGCGAGACTATTGATTACAGTCGCCAACATTCCCATCTGGTCGCCTTTTACCCTGTCGAATCCATCGGATGCGCCGCTAAGCCCGCGGAAAATATTGCCTCCGCCTATCACGATACTGATCTGGACGCCCATATCGGCAACAGCCTTTATCTGAGTGGCATATTCGTTCAATCGGTTGACGTCGATACCGTATTGCCGCTCTCCCATAAGAGATTCCCCGCTTAATTTGAGGAGTATTCTGTTATACTTTACCATTCTTTCTAATTAATTAGTGCAAATCTAACATAATTTGTGTGATTATAAAAGACAAAAATAGTATTTTGATTTTTATATCACTATAGTATATTGATATTATACTATTTACATTTTTTTATTCATCAAATTTAGTCAATCTTATAATGATTTGTCCCAAAAATATTATCTTTGTTTGATTCATAAAGGAAACAACAATATGAGAAAATTATGGCTCGTCATTCTAATTTTATTTTCTACAAACATGTGCAGCAATAAGCCCAAAGAACCTATCGTAATCATACAAACAAATTACGGAAATATAAAAGTAAAACTCTATAACGAGACTCCGGGACACAGGGATAATTTTCTGAAACTCGCGGAAGAAGGTTTTTACAAGAATCTCACTTTTCATCGCGTCATCAAAGACTTTATGATACAAGGCGGAGACCCCAAAACCCGAAACAGCTCCGACACAACGGTCATCGCGGAAGATAAAACACTCGGTGACACCATTCCCGCCGAAATAAAATTCCCTCGACTGTTTCATAAACGTGGGGTTTTAGCGGCGGCGCGATGGGGCGACGCGGAAAATCCGACAAAAGCATCCGACGCCTCACAGTTTTATATTGTAACGGGCGAACTATGCTTCGACGACAAATTATCGGAAATAGAAAAGCAACGCTATGAGCGGCTGAAACAAAAAATATACCGAGAGATACAATCCGCTAATATAGACGCGTTAAAATCCCTATTGAAAAGCGGAGACAGCGTAGCCGCGTCCGAAATGCGCGCCAACTGGCTGGTACAGGCCGAAGCTAAAGCCAAAGCCCGGGAATCCGAAATACTTTACACGGACAGCCAACGCGAAATATATAAAACAAAAGGCGGGACTCCCTTTCTCGACAATGAATACACCGTCTTCGGCGAAGTGTTGGAGGGAATGGATGTAGTGGATAAAATACAAAATATAAAAACAAACGAAAAAGACAGACCACTGAAAAATGTAGTGATGAATGTGGTGATCTTGGAAAAATAATTATGGAACAAAGCAAAAACTTTTTATTGAAGAAGGACGCCGACATAAAAGATGTGGCGCCCGGAACGACACGACAAATACTTGGCTATGACAAAAATATCATGCTTGTAAAAGTAGAATTTGAAGCGGGAGCTGTCGGAGATATACATAGCCATCCACATGTGCAAACTTCCTATATCGACAGCGGCAAGTTTGAAGTCACCATCGACGGAAAAAAACAACTGTTGGAAAAAGGCGACGGATTCTTCGTCCCTTCAAGGAAACCGCACGGATTAACTTGCTTGGAAGCAGGGGCGGTCATAGATACCTTTACTCCGGCAAGGGAAGATTTCCTCTTCATCTAATGGCTCAAGCAAGATATGGATACATCCGATGATAAAAAGTGGAAAGTATTGGATAGCGAATACCTTTTTCGCGAGCCATGGCTTACCGTACGCCGCGATTGTGTAGAGTTGCCTAACGGCAACCGGATTCCTCAATATTACGTGCTGGAATATCCCGACTGGGTGAATACGGTCGCCATCACAAGAGACAAGAAGTTTGTCTTTGTACGGCAATACAGACACGGACTGCGATGTACGTCTATGGAATTGTGCGCGGGCGTGATAGAAAAAGAAGACGCCTCGCCAATGGTATCCGCGCGGCGGGAATTGATGGAAGAAACGGGCTACGGAAACGGAAAATGGGAAAAACTAATGGTCACGTCGGCTAATCCCGGCACACATACCAATGTAATCCATTGCTATTTGGCGACCGATGTGGAAAGACTGTCGGACCAGAATCTGGAACCGACGGAAGATCTTTCGGTTCACTTATTGTCGCTCGAAGAAGTGAAGGAACTTTTGTACAACGACAAGATAATGCAATCGATGCACGCCGCCCCGCTTTGGAAGTATCTGGCTATGAATCAGCTGATATAATAGAAGAGAGATGAATCAGCTGTTGGCTATCAGCTTTCATCGCGCCGCGAAAGGCTGACTGTTGTTGACTGCTCACTTTTCATTTTTGTACTTGCGCGAATTTGGATGCGGCACGCCAAATACTTTTGAAGAGATGGATTCCACTTCTACTTTCCATATCCTGACATTATTGACGGCAGGTTCCGAATAGGTAAAAGCGCGATTGGAATACTGCTTCATGATAATATCCAACACTTTTACTTTTTCCGCGAAATCCTCTTCAAAAGCCACCTTTCCCCGGCAAATCACGCTGCTGCCTTTCATCCGATAGCTGCAAGCGACATTCTCATTCTGATAAGTCATTGTAGATTCCGTACAAAAGGTAACGCAGACGTTCGGATTCTTTTTCAAAATCTCTATACAGCCTCCCTCTTGCGCCGAATGTAGATAAATCACATCATCCTTATACCCGAAACTCATTGGTATCACATAAGGCAACCCGTCTGTATTTATCATTCCAACGTAACAAACTGTATTTTTTGAGATAATCTCTTCAATCAGGTGTCGTTCTTTGATAGTAATTGTCATCATAAAGCAAAACCATTTATTCTTTAAAACAAATATAAGACAAAAAAAGCCGCGTCGGATATTCGACACGGCTCTTTTCTATATTTTGTTCGGAATCTTCGCTATTTTCCTTTCAATAAGCCATTATACAATTTATCATTTTTGATAATTTCGTAAGCCTTCTTGAAAGTTTCGCTATCGTCGTTCAATACCTTGACCATTGTTTCCGTATCGTATATATCCCTGCCAATGTATGCCTTGATTTGCATGATAAAGGTATCTTTCGATTTATTAAATCCTTCCTCATCATATTCTATATTCTCATCCTTACCGGCGGCGATCAGCTTATCTAATATTTCCTGAGAGACGGTATATTTCTGATAGAAGTCGCTTGAGGTCGGATAGCGCGCGAGAATATCATTACGATGATTATCCGCCTCGCTGTATGCTATCTTCAAGGTCAGGCTCTTGATCCAAATCTTCTTATAGTAATCAGTGGCAAATGAAGTATCGGCAGGTACAAAGTAATCCGGCATAATGCCTCCGCCGCCATACACTGTACGATGATTCAACAATGTGGTATATTTCAATGAATCGGGAAAATGAATGCTGTCGGCGTGCATCATTTCGCCCTTGTTGTATCTGTCGATAACGTCCAAGTTGTAGGACGTAAGATCGCCTTTTGTATAGGGTTTCTGGATTGAACGTCCTGTAGGCGTATAGTAACGGGCAACGGTAAGCCGTATCATGGACTCGTCGGGCAACGGTATTTGCCGCTGCACCAGCCCTTTGCCGAAGCTACGGCGACCAACTATCACCCCTCTGTCCCAATCCTGAACCGCGCCTGAAAGTATTTCACTCGCCGATGCCGAACCTTCATTTATCATAATGACTAATTTACCTTTCTCAAAAACGCCTTTCGCCGTGGACAATTCATCCCTGCGCGGTTGACGGCTGCCTTCGGTATATACGATAAGCTTTCCCTTGTCTAAGAAATCATCGGAAATATCTATTGCCGGAGCCATATATCCTCCGCCGTTATACTCTAAGTCGAGAATAAGATTTTCAAGTCCTTGCGTCTTCAACTTTGCCAAGGCTTCATGAAATTCTTTCGATGTAGTCGCCCCAAAGCGTATAATTCTGATATATCCGGTATTCTTATCTACCATGTAAGTGGCGTCGATACTATAAATAGGAATCTTATCGCGGACAATCCTAAAGTCTAACAATTCGTTTATCCCCCGGCGCAGTACCTTTACATTCACGATAGTTCCTTTAGGTCCTTTCAGACGGGACATAACATCCTTCGTCGATTTTTTCACTCCGGCGATAAGCGTGTCATTCACATATAAAATCTTATCTCCGGCTCTCAGCCCTACTTTTTCGGATGGCCCTCCCGGCAGCGCTTCGATAACATACAGGGTATCCGTCAGCAAATTGAAAGAGATACCTATACCATCAAAGTTGCCTTCCAAAGGCTCATTCATATCTTTTACCTCCTCCGGGCTTATATACGTGGAATGAGGATCCAGCTTGTCCAGTAAAGCTTTCACGGCGTCTTCCGCCAACTTTCCATCATCCACTTTATCCACATACATGTTTTCTATGATCGCCACTGTGGTCGCGACTTTCCTTGACCCTTCGCTCATCTTAAACTGGGCTGACGCGGTCAGAACAACCACACAGAGACACAGCGTGGAGATTATAACTCTTTTCATATGATAATAATTTTGATTTTAGTTGCCATATGGAACTCGCATGATTTTTATTATCATGGACTTTGGTGATTTGACAAAAATCATGCTTCGTTTCAT
>JAISKQ010000091.1 GCA_031260865.1 Prevotella sp. | reverse complement strand
GTACCGACTAAAGAGGCTCTCGATAGAGAGCAAACCTAACTAGGCAGTACGCTCAGCGTACTGTACAAAAACGGACAACCGCTAACCTCTGCTCTCATTAGAGAGCATACCTTTTTAGTCAGATGAATAAGTTTGCCTGCGATGCAGGCAAGGGATAGAGGATGGCGCTCGTTTACAGTACGCTGAGCGTACTGCCTATATAGATAGGCTCTCTAACGAGAGCGGGTTTTATCTTCTATCTATTCGATTGAAACAAGAAGGTCTTTGAAATGATGATATAGTTACAAGTTACGAGAAAATGAAGAAGAATGGCGCGATGCGGTGTTACCTGCAAACTGTTACTTTTGTCACCTTTTTTTAACAATAAACTATTTCCCCTCAACTTTTCGGGTTGACCCAAGATATAGTCTTGCATAAGACAAAGAAATGACGTAGGCAGGAGCCTACGTCAAACTATAGATCTTATTTTACCTCAAACGCAAAGGCCAACGCGGGCTGGTCATTCGGCAATCCTTTAGGTACGGAGATTTCAATACCTTGTTCCGTTTTCTTCCAGTTTACAGCCTTTCCTGTCTGTACAAATCTCATCTTCGAGCCTTTCAGCGGTTCGTTTCCTTTCCAAACGATTGTCTTAGGCAAGGCTTTTCCTTCTTCAAGACAAGTGATCGCATATACGGTTTTCCCATCTTTGCTTTGGGTGAACCAAGTCATGCCATCGTTATAAACCGGTGTTATGCGGGTATTGTAAATAGCCTCGCCGTTTTTCAAAGTCCAGTCTCCTATTCTTTCCAGACGATTGGTTACTTCATCCGGCAATGTCCCATCCCCTTTGGGACCTATCCCTAACAGGAGATTACCTCCTTTGGCGACTATTTCGACAAGGATATGAATCACTTCGGCGGGAGACTTGTATTTATCTGTAGGAACATAACCCCAGTCCCCTCCCAGTGTAATACAACTTTCCCAAGGATGAGCCAGTTGCGTGTCGGGGATACCGCGTTCGGGAGTCTGGTAATTTTCAAATTCGCCGGGAACAGCCCTGTCAACGACCAGGATACCCGGTTGATAACGGCGCGCCATAGCCGCTATCTTCGGCATGTCAAGATCTTGCGACCCTCTATAATTCTCGCCTAGCCTTTCAGCGTCACCTTCACGGGCAGGATGAACCCAGCCGCCATCCAGCCAAAGAATATCAATGTTGCCGTAATCTCCGTTCATTAACTCTTCTATCTGGTTGTATGTAAATTCTTTAAACTTATTCCAACGCCATGGATTTTTGGTGATATTATAATTACTGTTACGGGTAGGTGTGGAATACCTATCCCACCAATAATATTGGGAATGCCAATCCGGTTTGGAGAAGTACGCACCAATCATATAGCCTTGGTCGCGAAACGCGGTGAATACTTCTTTCACGATGTTGTTATGCGGATCATCGCGAAACGCTCCTTTCGTAATGGAAAAGTCGGATTGTTTGGTGTCGAATAAGCTGAATCCATCGTGATGCTTGGTGGTAAATACAACGTAGTTCATCCCCGCTTTCTTTCCGGATTCAGCCCATGAGGCAGGACTCAGGTTTGCCGGTTTGAATTCGTTGATCGTATTCCAATAGTTACGTTTATAGGTATCATATACGACAGTGGAATCTCTCAAAATCCAATCTTCATCTTCGGCGCTTATTGACCATGATTCCAAGATGCCTAATTGGGAATATAATCCATAATGGATAATCATTCCGAATTTTAGATCTTGCCATTTATCCAATTTTTGTAATACTTTTTCGTCTTTAGGCCATGTGTACGAATCGGATCGTCCATGTGCTAATGTTTGAGCTGTGGCTGTGGCTGTAATAAAAACAGACGTCAACAGAAAGCATAAGAATTTCTTTTTCATTTTATTACAATGTTTTTTTTTGGTAATTTAAAGTTAAAGCGAAATTGTCAACCTATCACAAAAGTATAAAAAAGAATGGGAATTATCCTAATCAAGCCGGATGTTCTTCCCCATCTTTTCAGCCAAAGCCTCGGCGCAGCGTTCGCCATCCATCGCCGCGGAGACAATTCCGCCGGCATATCCGGCGCCTTCGCCGCATGGATAAAGACCTTCTATCTCGGTATGCTGCATTGTTTCCCTGTCGCGGACAATACGAACCGGCGATGAAGTACGACTTTCCACGGCAAGAAGAATGGCGTCGTTCGTCAAATAACCTTTGTAATTATCCCCTGTTTTTCTGAATGCTTCCTGTAAACGGGAAGATACGAATTTAGGCATCCATTCGTGCATAGGGGAAGAGATAACTCCCGGCGAATAGGATGTTTCGGGTAATGTTTCGCTTTTTTTGCCGTTTACAAAGTCAACCATCCGTTGAGCAGGAGCTACCTGTGTTTTACCCCCATGTATCCAGGCGAGTTCTTCGAGGTCTTCTACAAATTTGAGAAGGGATAATTCATTGTATTTCGCATACTCAGGAAAGTCTTCGGGATGAATTTCAACCACTACGCCCGAGTTCGACCAACGTGAACCGCGGTTGGACGGAGACATGCCATTCACCACAACTTGCTTAGAACCGCTGGCTGAAGGGACGATCGTGCCGCCCGGACACATACAAAATGAATAAACGCCGCGTCCTCCCGCTTGTACCACAAAACTGTATTCGGCGGCAGGCAGGTATTTACCTCTGCCTTCTTCGCTGTGATATTGTATTTGATCGATAAGACGCGAAGGATGTTCGATACGGAAACCGACAGCCAGTCCTTTGGCTTCAATCTTTATTTTCTGATCGTACAGCATATAATACACATCTCGCGCCGAATGACCTGTGGCGAGGATTACTTGCCCCGAAAACGTTTTCCCTGTATTGGTTTCTATGCCTTTTACCGCGCCGTCTTCCAAAATCAGTTTGTCCATGCGTGTCTGAAAATGCACTTCACCACCCGACATGATTATGCTGACGCGCATCTTTTCGATGATACCGGGCAATTTATCCGTACCTATATGCGGATGAGCATCTACTAATATGGAAGTATCCGCTCCATGTTGGCAAAAGACGTTCAATATTTTATCCACATTACCCCGTTTTTTGCTTCGGGTGTAGAGCTTCCCATCGGAATAAGCTCCCGCGCCGCCTTCGCCAAAGCAGTAATTGGACTCCGGATTCACGACATGTTCGCGATTCATCAACGCCGTGTCCCGTTTACGGTCGCGGACATTTTTCCCGCGTTCCACGACAATAGGACGGACGCCTAACTCTATCAGCCGCAGCGCGGCGAATAATCCCGCCGGACCCGCGCCTACAACAATAGCTTGCGGACAATCCTTCACGTCAGGGTAATTTATCGCTGAAAAAACCGGTTCGTTTTCTTCTTCATCGACGTAGCCTCTGACCTTCAAGTTGACAAGTATAGTTCGCTGCCGGGCATCGATTGATCGACGTAAAACGCGTACCGAATTTATATCTTTGAACGGGATACCCGATTGGGATGAAAAAATACGTTTGACTTTTTCCATATCCGACGCCTGTTCCGGCGTAACGCGTAAATCTATATCTTTTTGCATGAATGAAAAATATTGAAATGTAAAGATAAGCTATTTATAAAGAA
>JAISKQ010000069.1 GCA_031260865.1 Prevotella sp. | reverse complement strand
CGTATATTTCCTCCGGCGAAATTGATCTTTAATGCTTTTGAGCATACGCCTTTTGATAAAGTAAAGGTTGTTATACTGGGGCAAGACCCCTATCATAATGACGGACAAGCTCACGGATTGTCTTTTTCTGTGCCGGATGGTATTCCCGCTCCACCCTCGTTGATTAATATCTTCAAGGAGATTAATAGCGATTTGGGCATACCTGTTCCCCAATCCGGAAATCTTACTCGCTGGGCGGATCAGGGAGTCCTATTGCTTAACGCTACGCTTACCGTTCAGGCGCATACGGCGGGTTCTCACCAGAAAAAGGGATGGGAGACGTTTACCGATGTCGCCATTCGCCAATTAGCCGATAAAAGGGAGAATATCGTATTTATTCTGTGGGGAGCTTATGCTCAGAAAAAGGCTTCTTTCATTGATGGGAAAAAGCATCTTGTCTTGCGGTCTGTCCATCCGTCGCCATTATCGGCATACAACGGATTCTTTGGAAACAAACACTTTAGCGAAGCAAATAAATATTTGGTATCGAAAGGCATTTCACCTATTGAGTGGTAATACGAATCAACCCTGTATATAACCTATATAACCCAAAGAGGCTGTAAATAAATACAGCCTCTTTTTTTATTATAAGTGAAGATCTCTTCTTTTCTACGAAACCCGTAACGATTTACCTACACGAAGCATTGATCTTGTGGTAATGTTATTTAGCTTACAAAGCTTACTTACCGTCGTGCCATGCTTTTTCGCTATCGTGCCCAATGTATCGCCATTCTGTACGCGATGGTATTTAACGCTGCCGCTTGCATACTTATTCGTTATATTTTGGTTTGACCTTGTGACTGATGACGAAGCTATGTTTCTTATGTCAATCCCGTTGCTTCCGGTTTTGTAGCTGTCGCGAGTTACAATATATGTGTCCCTATGGCATACTTTATTATCGAAGTCGACAATATATATAGGGTTGATAGGATTTCCCAAGAAGCGGAGTTCAAAATGCAGGTGAGAGCCTGTCGAACGCCCGGTGCTTCCTCCTAAGCCGATGGGGTCTCCCGACTTCACTACTTGGTCTTCCTCCACCAGAAACGCGGATAAGTGACCGTACACTGTTTCTAACCCATTTGGATGGCGAAGCGCCAAATAATATCCATAACCACGTCCTTCATATTGCTTCACGCGGACTTTCCCGTCAAACGCGGCATAAACAGTATCGCCCGTCTGCAACTTCAGGTCTATTCCATAGTGCATACGAGATGAACGACGGCGCAGACGGCGCATCCCGAAATTGGAAGTAATATAACCCATAGTAGGCATAGTAAAATTGGAAAGGTTCACTTTGAATGTATCCGGAATATTCTCCAGCGACCGATAAGGGTTCACATAACGATTATTCCATATACCTCCATAAAGTTCTTCCGCCGGAATTTCATTTTCACCTAATACGCGTTCTTCTTGTATTTCCTTTAGAATGGATAGGTCTCTTTTGATTTTGATTCCATCGGCATACAGTTTTGAATCCGGTGTGTGCCTGCTGTGTCTTTGATTATATTTAAGCTCTACTCTTTCTGTATTGGACTCGTTTGTCTTATTTTGGGCAAAACTATATAATGGCGTTAAAAATACAGCTGATAATAACAATATGTTTATTCGTTTGATATTCTTTGTCAAAATGTTCTTTTTATTCATAAGTATGGGTTAAATCTCATCATTCGAATATAAATTCGTTAATGTAGATAGTTTGTAATCAAAAATCTCGTAATCGTCAAAAAAGCGATTAAGTTCTATTACCGCGGCTTCGGAAGAATCGGACGCATGAACGATGTTTTCCTGGGAGCTTACGGCGAAATCTCCTCTGATAGTGCCTGCCGCCGCGTCTCTTCCATTGGTTATTCCGATTAGGGAACGTACAACTTTCGAGGCGCTTTTGCCTTCCCAGCATTGTACTATTACAGGACAACTTAGCATCGAATCTTTTACATTCTGAAAAAATGGTCTGTTTTTCAAATGCGAATAATGTTCATTTAATATGGCATCATCCAATTGTACCATTTTCATCCCGGCTAAGCGCAACCCTTTTTTTTCAAAACGTGAAGTAACTTCTCCTATAAGACCCCTTTGAACGCATGAAGGTTTTAAAATGATAAGGGTTTTTTCCATTGTGTATTTTGATATAAATAATATTTATCTGATATAGGCTTCAAATATAGAACATATTTCAAAGCTTCACAACACCGAACCCCGCAAAAAAAGACAATTTAACAGCAATTGGTTTATGTTTAAAAACATGTCCTATATAAAATCTATCTAAAAAAGAGGCCGTTTTAGTCATTCGGCTGGAAATCTATTTAACTAATAATAACGCATATAACATGACCATTTAATTTGTTGGAAGCCCTTGTTTTCACCTGTTTCTTGAATATGTGGTCAACGACCGCGATAAAAAAAACGGATACTAAAAACTGATATTAAATTCTTACCTTTGGAACATATCTATAAATGACACAATAATAAATTAGATTATGAAAAGTAACACTAGAAAAACCTTGGATGAGTTTGTCATCGAAAGGCAAGAAGATTTTAAGTATTCCACAGGGGAATTGTCCCGTCTTTTAAATTCAATCCTTTTAGCCGCCAGAGTGGTAAGTTACAAAGTCAATAAAGCCGGACTTGTGGATATACTGGGTACTGTCGGCAGCACGAATGTACAGGGTGAAGAACAGAAAAAGCTGGATGTATATGCCAATGACGTATTTATACAGACTTTGGTAAACAGGGAAATCGTGTGTGGCATCGCCTCCGAAGAGAATGACAATTTCATAACGATTCAGGGGCTGGACGAAGGACATAACAACAAATACGTTGTATTGATGGATCCTTTGGACGGATCTTCCAATATCGAAGTGAACGTTTCGGTTGGTACGATATTCTCTATTTATCGCCGTATATCGCCAATAGGGTCGCCCGTTACGATAGAAGACTTCTTGCAACCGGGAGTCAATCAGGTAGCCGCCGGCTACATCCTTTATGGTACATCCACCATGATTGTGTATTCAACAGGCAGGGGCGTAAATGGTTTTACCCTGAATCCGGCGATTGGCAGCTTCTATTTGTCGCACCCCGATATGAGATGTCCCAAGAACGCTCGTATATTTTCGGTGAATGAAGGGAACTATGTGCATTTTCCACAGGGAGTAAAGGATTATATCAAGTACTGCCAGGAAGAAAAAGATGACCGTCCATATAGCGCCCGTTATATAGGGAGCTTGGTTTCAGATTGCCACCGCAACCTTATCACAGGGGGTATTTATTTCTATCCTTCCACACACAAGACGCCTAAGGGCAAGCTTCGGTTGCTGTACGAATGTAATCCAATGGCGTTTATCACGGAACAAGCAGGCGGCAGCGCGACAGACGGAAAAAATCGCATATTAGAGATACAGCCGACCGAATTGCACCAGCGGACGCCATTCTATTGCGGAAGCTCTAATATGGTGGAAAAATTAAAAGACTTCATCGAAAAATCCGAAGAACAAAAAGCTAAATAGTAGCCCCGCCTCCCCCTGACCCCTTTTTTCAGACAACAGACCGACCTCATAGCTATCTCCCCTCTTTAGGAGGGGTTGAGGGTGGTGGTTTTTCTTGATTTTCGACACCTCCCTTTGGAGAAGGTTGGAGGGTGTAATATTTAAAAAGGTGACAAAAGTAACACATCTTTAGTTTACTATAGTTCAAGAGTTCAAGTTTACTAACTTGCTATCACTCATTACTCAAAACTCATTACTTACTACTCATAACTCAAAAAAGTGACAAAAGTAACAGTTCTCAATCATCATCGCTT
>JAISKQ010000028.1 GCA_031260865.1 Prevotella sp. | reverse complement strand
ACATATCCCAAAGATGGAATTTTTAAAGATAAAGAATACTTTAAAGAAGAGAACACAGGCGTTTATATCCATGTGATAAATCAGGGCAATAAAGACACGATTACTAAAGGGAATACAGTCTATATGCGCTTTTATGACACGAAGAGACTAATCGCTTATCCGGATTCCGTTATGACGAATGATATACAAAATGTAACGGAGTTCGCGTATATGTATATGGATTACGGCAATTCAAGCTCATACCGCTGCAGTAGTTACAATTCGAGCTATGGCTTCACCAGTCAATACTTTATGTATGAATACCTTTCTCCGGGATGCGCGTTGCCGTTGGATTACCATCTGGGAAACAACGCCGAAGTCAGTTTGATAGTCCCTTTTGACAATGGATCTACCGCGCAATATAATTCAACGTATGAACCTATATTTTTCGGACGTCTAAAATATACATTTCATCCGAATGAAACAGAAGAAGATTAAATAATTAATAACCATATAAATAATCATGACCTTAATTAAATCTATTTCAGGAATCCGGGGAACCATCGGAGGCCAAGTCGGCGATGGGCTTAATCCTTTGGATACTGTAAAATTCGTATCGGCTTATGCCGCTTTTATCAGAGACAACAAGAAAAACGATTCCAACAAAATTGTAGTCGGACGCGACGCGCGCATTTCAGGGAAAATGATGGAGCAAATCGTTACCGGCGCTTTGATGGGAATGGGTTTTGATGTTGTGAATATCGGCTTGGCAACGACTCCTACCACAGAAGTGGCTGTGGCGATGGAGCATGCTTGCGGCGGAATTATCCTTACCGCCAGCCACAACCCCAAACAATGGAACGCCCTAAAACTGCTGAATGAAAAAGGAGAGTTCCTGAACGCGAAGGAAGGCGAAAAAGTACTTCAAATAGCGGAATCGGAAGATTTCACTTTTGCTGAGGTTGACCATATAGGGTCTTTAATAGAAAAAGATTATACCGACAAGCATATACAAGCTGTCTTGGATTTGAAGTTGGTGGATGTTGACGCCATCAAGGCTGCCGACTTCGAAGTGTCTATCGACTGCGTGAACTCGGTGGGCGGTATTGTCATCCCCAAATTATTAAAGGCATTGGGCGTAAATAAGATAAACGAACTTTATTGTACGCCGAACGGACACTTCCCGCACAATCCCGAACCGCTGCCGGAACACCTGACGGATATATTCGCGAAGGTAAAAGAAACCCCTTCGGATGTTGGCTTTGTCGTTGATCCGGATGTTGACCGTTTGGCTATCGTATGCGAAAACGGCGAGTTCTTTGGAGAAGAATATACATTGGTCGCCGTGGCGGACTATATATTGAAGCATACGCCGGGAAATACGGTTTCCAATCTGAGTTCCAGCCGCGCTTTACGCGATGTGACCCGCAAATACGGATGCGAATATAACGCGTCGGCGGTAGGAGAAGTAAACGTGACCACCAAGATGAAGGGGACAAATGCCGTTATCGGCGGCGAAGGCAATGGCGGAGTTATCTATCCGGCAAGCCATTATGGACGCGATTCATTGGTGGGAATAGCATTGTTCCTTTCTCATTTGGCTCATGAAAAGAAGAAAGTCAGCGAAATACGCGCGTCTTATCCCGAATATTTCATAGCGAAACAAAAAGTAGAGCTGACGCCAAGCATTGATGTGGACGCTGTGCTGAAAGCCGTTAAAGAAAAATATAGCCAATATGACGTGACCGATATAGATGGCGTAAAGATAGATTTCCCCGACAAGTGGGTACATCTCCGCAAATCGAACACCGAACCGATTATCCGTGTATATTCCGAAGCTCATTCGATGAAAGAAGCAGAGAATATTGGAGCGGAGGTAATGGCTGTAATCAAGCAACTGGCAAAATAAAATAATTACGAGTTACAAGTAGCCTCCCTAAACTTACTAAAAGGGAGGCTATTTTTTTATCTTTACTTGGATTATATTTGATCTCTATTAAACTTGAACTTTAGAACTCTTGTAAACTCATAACTTTGAACTCAAAACTCAAAACTTTAAACTCAAAACTTTGAACTTAGAACTTATAACTTTCTCGTAACTCGTAACTAAAAATATATGAACGATTTAATATTCAACGGTTTCACACCTCAAACTTTCCGGTTCTTCAATGACTTGAAGGAAAATAATTACAAAGAATGGTTCGACGCGCATAAGCAGGTGTATGAGAAAGAGTTGTTAAATCCGCTGAAAGCGCTGGTGGCTACCTTATCGCCCGCCATGCACAATATAGATCCTACATTCGAACTCCGTCCGCATCGTTGCCTCTCGCGGATATACAGGGATATACGCTTTTCCAAAAATAAAGAACCATACAAAAATTTCATGTGGATGGCATTTCAGATACCCGTGACAAATGAGGTATGGAAAGACTATCCGGGATATTTTATGGAGATTTCGGGTACGGAATATACCTTGGGATTAGGGCTTTTCCAACCAAAGAAAAAGGTAATGGATGCCTTTCGGGACGAGATTTCTTTCGATGCCGAAGAATTTCAGCGAATTACCCAAGAGACGGTTTTGGATAGGGGCTATGTAGTGAGCGGAGAGGAATATAAACGTCCGGTGTCCAACGATTTACCGGAGTATTTTCAGACATGGATACAACGAAAAGGCGTATGGGTAGGTAAAACCAAGCCAATAGGCGATGAACTGTTTTCCGCCGATTTCGCTAATCTGGTGAAAGAAGATTTCGTAGCGATGGAATGGCTGTATAATTTTATGAAAGAAGTCGCGCAATTATAAGAAATAAGTATCTTATATTTGAAACTTTAAACCTTTAGAAAGATGATTTGTTTCCCAAACGCAAAAATAAATTTAGGACTGAATATCGTATCGAAGCGGGCTGACGGCTACCATAACCTCGAGACGGTATTTTATCCCGTTGCCATAAAAGATGCCCTTGAGGTCATTGTCCGCCAAGAGCAGGATAGAGACACCTTTTTCGAAGCGGGGATAAAAGTTGACGCCGAACCCGGCGGCAATCTGGTGATGAAAGCCCTGACGCTTATGCGCGCTCATTACGACTTTCCGTCCGTAGAGGTGCATTTATTGAAGAAGATACCTTTTGGCGCGGGGTTGGGAGGAGGTTCTGCCGATGCTTCTTTTACGCTGAAGCTACTGAACGATACATTCCGGCTGGGAGCATCCGACGAAGAGCTGGCGGCTTTGGCTGTGCGGCTTGGCGCCGATTGTCCGTTCTTTATATATAATCGTCCGGTATTCGCGTCGGGAATAGGGGAGATATTCGAGAATACAGCCCTCTCCCTCAAAGGATTCTATTTTGTGCTAATCAAGCCTGATGTCCACGTTTCCACCAAAGACGCCTTTGCCGATATACGCCCCTGTCAACCGCGGTTGTCATTGAAAACAATCATTAAACGTCCTGTCGCCGAATGGAAAGAGCTAATGGTGAATGACTTTGAAAAGAGTGTGTTCTCCAAATACCCCGGGATTGAGGCTATAAAGGACGATTTGTATCGACGGGGCGCGTTATACGCTTCTATGAGCGGGTCGGGTTCATCTGTTTTTGGAATTTTTAAGGAAGATTTAAAAGGGATTGAAACCGTTTATCCCGACTGTTTCGTTTGGAAAGGACAAGGGTTGTAAGTAATGAGTAGTAAGTAATGAGTAGTAAGTAGTAAGTAATGTGAAGCTGTTTTAGTTACGAGTTACGAGAAAGTTAATTAAGAATTACGAATTACGTTAATGAGGTTCGACCAAATATAATCAGGCTCCGTAAGGGCAAGTTTTGTTTTATATCCCAAAATAAAATACTACCTTTGATATTCGCATCTATCAAAATTGAAGTAAATGAAAAAAATAGCGATATTCACTATGCCCATTATTTGTATTTGCCTAATAGCTGCTATTTTTGTGGCAGGCGTCAGTTATAGTGAAATAGAGGATAGAATCCCGGATGTGTTGTCAATGACCAAATCGATAGAAACGCCTGATAAAGTGAGTTTCGCGGGAGAAGAAATCGTCTTGGACAGGTATGACCTGCACGAACGCTACGACCGTGAAATAAACGGGTTTACATATCAACATTCAATGGTGTTGCTTCTTGTAAAGCGGGCAAACCGCTACTTCCCCATCATTGAGCCTATCCTTAAAGAAAACGGGATTCCCGACGACCTCAAGTATCTGGCTGTCATCGAAAGCAACCTTGACACCCGCGCCTTGTCGCCAAGCGGAGCGGCGGGCTTGTGGCAATTCATGCCTAAGACAGCCCCCATTTACGGATTGGAAGTTTCCGATGAAGTAGATGAGCGTTATTCGATAGAAAAAGCGACAATCGCGGCATGTAAATACCTTCGGCAAGCCTATAATAAATACGGGAGCTGGATTAGCGTCGCTATGTCTTTCAACGCGGGACAGGCGCGTATCAGCGGGGAATTGGATAAGCAGCAGGCTAACGACAGTTTGGAGTTGTGGCTTGTATCCGAGACTACGCGCTACTACTTCCGTATGCTGGCTATCAAGCAGGTTTTTGAAAATCCGGCTAAATTCGGATTCATTCTTACAGAAAAAGATTTATATAAACCAATAGAATTTACAAAAGTAGAAGTGTCCCAATCAATCCCCGATTTAGCCTCGTTCGCTAAAGAAAGAGGATTAACTTATGCGCAACTGAAGGACTTTAACAGCTGGCTCAGGGATAGGAAACTAACCATTTCCGCCAAAAGCCAAAATACATATACGCTCCTTATTCCCACTCGGGAATCCCTTTACTATAAAAAAGGAGAAAAAGTAAAAGTGCATAACAAGGCTTGGATTTCGCACGATTGATATATTAATGAAAGCAAGTAATCAACAAGAAAAAGAGAAGATAAACGTTTACGGCGCGCGTGTTCATAATCTGAAAAATATCGATGTGGAAATTCCACGCGATTCGTTAGTGGTGATTACAGGCCTTAGCGGAAGCGGTAAATCGTCTTTGGCATTTGATACGATCTTTGCCGAAGGGCAACGCCGTTATATTGAGACATTTTCCGCTTACGCGCGTAATTTTCTCGGAGGGATGGAACGTCCCGATGTGGATAAGATAACCGGATTAAGCCCTGTTATATCTATCGAGCAGAAGACTACAAACCGCAATCCACGTTCGACGGTAGGCACAACCACCGAGGTTTACGACTTCCTGCGGTTGCTCTATGCCCGCGCCGGAGAAGCTTATTCTTACCTGACCGGTGAAAAGATGGTGAAATATACCGAAGAACAAATTTTGGAATTGATTCTGGAACGTTATATCGGTAAAAAGATATATTTGCTGGCTCCGGTTGTTCGCAACCGTAAAGGGCATTATAAAGAATTATTTGAGCAAATCACCAAGAAAGGCTACCTGACGGTGCGCGTCGATGGCATGATTCGCGAAATTATACCGGGAATGCGCCTCGACCGCTACAAGATGCACAGCATTGAAGTGCTGATAGATAAATTAGTGGTGTCCAACAAGTTTGCCGAAAGCTTGAAGAATAGCGTACGCGTGGCGATGAAACAAGGAGACGGGCTGATTATGATACAGGACGTGGAAACGAACGAGGTGCGCCATTTCAGCCGCCAGTTGATGTGTCCCACTACCGGCTTGTCATATCCCGAGCCGGCTCCGCATACTTTCTCATTCAATTCGCCTCAAGGGGCATGTTCACGTTGCAAGGGGCTTGGCGTGGTGAACAAAATAGATATGAATAAGATTGTGCCTAAACCGCAACTTAGTATCTATGCCGGAGGTATCGCCCCGTTGGGGAAATACAAAAACTCGTTGTTCTTTTGGCAGATAGAGGCGATTTGTGAAAAGCATGAAGTTACTATCAAAACGCCAATCGAGGATATTCCGGAAGAGGCGATGGATGAAATCATGTTTGGAACGGAAGAACGCTTGCAGATCAAAAACGAGTCGTTAGGAAGTTCCAACTATATGGTGGCGTTTGAGGGCGTGGCTAAATACATCGAGATGCAACAGGATAGCGACGCTTCGGCTTCGGCTCAAAAATGGGCGGAGCAATTTATCAAAACAGATGTTTGTCCCGATTGCAACGGACAGCGGTTGAATAAGGAAGCGCTGCACTATAAAATAAACGACAAGAATATAGCCGACCTTGCCGAAATGGACATCCGCCATTTATACGAATGGATACAAGACATGGATCTCCATATATCCGACAGGCAGAAGCTCATCGGCGAAGAGATAAAGAAAGAACTTACTTCCCGCTTGTCTTTCCTGTTGGATGTGGGGCTGAATTATTTATCGCTCAACAGGCCATCCGTTTCGCTGTCGGGCGGAGAAAGCCAGCGTATCCGTCTTGCCACGCAAATAGGGTCGCAGCTGGTGAATGTGCTTTATATCCTCGACGAACCCAGTATCGGTTTGCATCAGCGGGATAATAACCGGCTGATTAATTCATTGAAGAAATTGCGGGATTCGGGTAATTCGGTTATTGTGGTGGAACATGACAAGGATATTATGCTGGAAGCCGACTATGTGGTGGACTTGGGACCTTACGCCGGACGTCGCGGCGGAAAGGTCGTGTTTTCAGGTACCCCTGAGGAGATGCTGGTTGCCGATACCATGACCGCCGACTACCTGAATGGGAAATTGGAAATAGAGATACCGAAAAAAAGAAGGAAGGGGAATGGGAAGTCAATCACGTTGAAAGGCGCTACGGGTCACAACCTGAAAGATGTGACCGTGACTTTTCCGCTCAATACGTTCATTTGTGTAACCGGCGTTTCGGGTAGCGGTAAATCCAGTCTGGTAAACGGCACGTTGCAACCCATCCTGAGCCAACATCTATACAGGTCGTTGACCGATCCCTTGCCCTATAAAACTCTTGTAGGGATAGAATACGCCGATAAGGTGATCAGCGTCGACCAGTCGCCTATCGGTCGCACTCCGCGTTCAAATCCGGCGACATATACCGGCGTGTTTTCAGATATAAGAAATTTGTTTGTCAACCTGCCCGAATCGAAAATCAGAGGCTATAAGCCGGCTCGTTTTTCGTTTAATGTAAAAGGCGGCAGGTGTGAAGTTTGTGGCGGAAACGGCTATAAAACCATCGGGATGAACTTCTTACCCGATGTATATGTACAATGCGAGGAATGTCATGGAAAAAGGTATAACCGTGAAACCTTAGAGGTGCGCTTCAAAGGGAAATCCATAGCGGATGTATTGAATATGACCATCAATATGGCTGTTGAGTTTTTTGAAAACGTCCCGAATATTTTGCATAAAATCAAAGTATTGCAGGAAGTAGGTTTGGGCTATATCAAACTGGGACAGCCATCTACCACCTTGTCGGGCGGAGAGTCGCAGCGGGTGAAGCTCGCGACCGAATTGGCGCGTGTGGATACCGGCAACACCATCTATATTTTGGATGAGCCTACCACCGGGCTTCATTTTGAAGATATCCGGGTTCTGTTGGGCGTCTTAAACAAGCTGGTGGATAGAGGCAATACAATCATTGTTATCGAACACAATCAGGATATAATAAAAAGCGCGGATTATATTATAGATATGGGACCTGACGGCGGAATCGGCGGCGGTACTGTCGTGGCGACAGGAAAGCCGGAAGAAGTGATAAAAACGAAGAACAGTTTCACAGCCGAGTATTTGAAGAAAGAGATAG
>JAISKQ010000264.1 GCA_031260865.1 Prevotella sp. | reverse complement strand
CTGTTAGTTGTACATCTTTTCCCGTAGGGCTTTAATCTCATCGGATGTGATGTAATCATCATAATCCATCATTTTATCTATTATGCCCTTTGGCGTCAGTTCTATCACGCGGTTGCACACCGTTTGTATAAACTCATGGTCATGGGACGACATCAGCACATTCCCTTTGATTTGCGCCAATGTATTATTAAAGGCCTGAATTGATTCAAGGTCAAGGTGATTCGTGGGAGAATCCAGCACAAGGCAGTTCGCGCTTTTCAGCATCATACGGGCGATCATACAGCGCATTTTTTCACCTCCCGACAACACCTTCGTGTTCTTGAGGACTTCTTCGCCCGAAAACAGCATCCTGCCGAGGTATCCTTTTATATAAATCTCGCTGGTATCATCAGAAAACTGTGACAGCCAGTCGATAAGGTTGAGGTCTTCTTTAAAATAGTCGCCATTATCCAATGGCAGGTAGGCTGTGGTAATGGTTTGCCCCCAGCTGAAAGTCCCTGCGTCCGGTTTCTGGTATTCATTTATGATTTCAAAGAAAGCGGTCATAGCGCGCGGGTCTTTTGACAAGAAAATGACTTTGTCGTCTTTCTCTATATTGAAACTCACATTGTCGAACAGCGTTTTACCTTCTATTGATTTGCTTAAACCATTTACTTCAAGTATCTTATTACCCGGTTCGCGATCGGGCGAGAAAATAATACCCGGATATTTGCGCGATGAAGGCTTTATCTCTTCAATGTTCAGCTTATCTATCATTTTCTTACGGCTGGTGGTCTGTTTTGATTTAGCCACATTGGCGCTGAACCGGCGGATGAACTCTTCCAATTCTTTTTTCTTTTCCTCGGCTTTCTTGTTTTGCTGTTGCTGCTGACGCAACGCTAATTGGCTGGATTCGTACCAAAAGCTGTAATTGCCTGCAAACAAGGTCACTTTACCGAAATCAATATCCACTGTATGTGTACATACCGAGTCGAGGAAGTGGCGGTCGTGCGATACGACCAATACGGTGTTTTCCGAATTAGCCAGATAGTTTTCGAGCCACATTACCGTTTCTATATCGAGGTCATTGGTAGGCTCATCCAACAACAGATTGTCGGGATTACCGAACAAGGCGCGTGCCAACAGGATACGCACTTTTTGTTTCCCATCCAGATCGCCCATTGTTTGGTAATGATAATCTTCGGCGATACCTAAACCGCTGAGCAGCATGGCGGCGTCGCTTTCCGCGTTCCAGCCTTCCAGTTCAGCGAATTTCTCTTCCAGTTCCGACGCCCTGATGCCATCTTCATCCGAGAAATCTTCTTTGGCATATAACGCGTCTTTCTCTTTCATGATGTTCCAAAGCACATCATGCCCCTGCAATACCGTATCCATCACAGTTTGACTGTCAAACGCGAAGTGATCTTGCGCCAAAACCGAAAGACGTTCACCCGGAGCTAAAGAGAATGTTCCGCTTGTGGCGTCTTTTTCGCCGCTGAGGATTTTAAGGAAAGTGGACTTTCCGGCGCCGTTAGCCCCGATTATACCATAGCAATTACCACTCGTAAACTTAAGATTCACATCCTGAAACAAGACGCGCTTGCCGAATTGAATCCCTAAATTAGAAACTGTTATCATTATTGTTTTTTAGTTACAGATTGATTATATGAAAAATACAAGATAATATCCCATTATCCAAATGAGGGCGCAAAGGTACAAATTAATAGCTGATTATCAAATATCAGAATGTTCTTATTGTAACAGATTGCCGTATTTGAGGCGTAACATGGAATATACGCTTTTGTACTCCATCCCATGCCTCGATTATGATTTTATCATCGTTTTTTCCGTTTATATACTTCTCGAAGTTGTAGAGGTACGAAAATTGAGACAGATAATCAGGCTTGTTAAACTCTTTGTTTATATCGGCGTAATAGCCCACACTCCAAAACATACAATCGGGGAAACCTTCGACATTGGTAAAGCGCGTGGATTGATCCCTGAATACCATTGTGTTGTTAATAAACAGTTTGTAGCCTGCCGATAAGCGATCTTTATTCCGTTCAAAATTCTTATTGTTAATTTTTTGAATGATATAACCGGGACGCAATCCCGCGATATAAGCAGGAGAATCAGGGTCTATATCCTTTATCCGCCCAAAGTCCTCGGCATCGTAGTACAAGCCCGTGTAATTGTATTTATTTACATCCACTATGTATTGAACTCCGGCTTTATCACCAGAATAAGGATACTGTTTTAACATCAGGGGTATATGAAATTTCACATAATCCTCCAATGAATATTTAGCAGACAGATAATCTTTTATATTACAATCCCATATCTGTGTCAATCTTGTGCTGTCGATGTACTTACGGTCGTAGAAGCTGACCCCGTATTCTACAATATACTGGGCGGCGGATTCTACTTTCGGGTCTTTCGCGTCGAAGATGGGAAGCCGTTCCATTTGTCGTTTTTCACAATCGTACCTTAACGAAGTCGGATTGTAGTTAGGATTGTTTAAGCCTGTATATTTGATATTTGGCGTATAATTGTAATATACCTGTATCACTATATCCGGATCGGAAGTGTCCCGAGTAAGACCTTTGGACTGAAGCCCTTTTTCCAACAAGGCTGTTATACGTTTGTCAACGTCCGGCACATTTTTACCCGGATTATAAAAATCATAAGTGTGATAATCGGTAAAATCAACCTCCTTGTTTGTCTCCACAGATAAAGGCAATGTGAAGGACTGTTGATTGGAATTTTCGAGGCTGTAGAATGAATATATTTCGGATAATTGTCTTTCGCTTACGGCATTAACAGCAATACATTTTCGGTCTAAAGGGTATTCCTTAAAATAGGTGTTTATATTACGGATTGTAAATGTTACCCTCGGATCGTACATGTCGCTAAACAGCCATTGGGCGATGGTTTGGTTATCCCTCAAATAAGTGGCTTGATCATTGATTTCCATTATTATATCATCTACCTTTATTCCCGATTTTTCGGCAGGGGAATTAGGCTCTACTCCGGTAATCACAAGCTCCCCATATCCCCAATTACGGTTTGTGCTGACTTCAAATGTTATCCCGTAATAACAGTTCTTTCCATAGTCTTGCGATAGAGCGTAAAAAGGGAATAGTACTAAAAGTAGAGGAATGATAAATATTTTATTCATTGTGAGTACTTTAATTTAGTTACAAGAATTTAGTTACGAGTTATAAGAATTCTAATTTATTAGAACTTTAGCATATTGTTTACTGTTTACCAACATCAAAATTTGTGCGCAAAGATATGTAATTATTGGATTATAAATGTGAGGTTTATCATGAAAAATTGCATAATCCTTTCATTTTTATTTTTTACCGGACAGTAGTGATTTTTTTTTTTAAGGTGACAAAAGTAACAGTTTTCAGTAAATAGTTTACTCGAGTTCAAGTTTACTAACTTGATAGAACTCTTGTAAACTTGTACTCTTGTGAACTCAAAAATTTAAAAAGGTGACAAAAGTAACACTTCTTGGTAATCATCGCTTTTGCGCCATCCTTCTTTTTCATGACTTGAAAAGTCTGATTTTCATAACCGCAGGTCACAACGAAGTGACGACCTGCGGTTAATAACAAACCCTTAATATGTTGCCTGAAAGGCAATACTTTATGCGTAAGTTATGTCTTTCAGACAGCGTTTGTCCCTTTATTTCATTCACCGTAAGCCGCGCTTCGCTTGCATACGGTTATGAAGATGTTGCCCTTCGGACAAGATTTCAGCCTTCAATAAGTATCCAACGGCTAATTTGTAGAAAAAGGTGACAAAAGTAACAGTTTTCAGTTATTATCACTTCGCGCCATTTTTCTTTTTCTTGTAAACTTGCAAGCTAGTAAACTAGAACTCTTGTAACTTGTAACTCGTAACTATTTCATCATTTCAAAGACCTCTTTTCGGTTAGTAATAAACAGCTAAAAACCAACGACTAACAACTTAATGTTCGAAAAAGGTGACAAAAGTAACAGTTTTCAGTAAATAGTTTACTGGAGTTCAAGTTTACTAACTTGATAGAACTCTTGTAAACTTGTAAGCTTAAAAACTTAAAAAGGTGACAAAAGTAACACTTTTAGTCATTATCGCTTTGCGCCATTTTTCTTGTAAACTTGCAAGCTAATAAACTTAAATGAATGTCGGTTATAATACCTAAGTCAAATAATTTCGTCTTCGTCATTGCGAGGAGGAACGACGAAGCAATCCATATCAACTGTTTGGATTGCTTCGGGCAAGCCCTCGCAATG
>JAISKQ010000216.1 GCA_031260865.1 Prevotella sp. | reverse complement strand
ATTACTCATTACTCATTACTCATTACTCATTACTCATTACTCATTACTCATTACTCATTACTCATTACTCATTACTCATTACTCATTACTCATTACTCATTACTCATTACTCATTACTTATTACTTATTACTCATTACCCGCTAGTCCGGTACAGCTTCTTTCATTCGTTCTTCGTAACGCTTTAGGAACTTTTCTATATGTTCGTTCAATTCCTGTTTCCGTTGCTTCAACAATGGTCCTTCTAATTTCTTCACAGAGCTGCGCTCTTGGTTTAGCCGGTTTACCTCTTTCAGGTACATTGCCTTTTGTGCCAGTTCCGGATGTTCATTTAGGTAATCATACAATTTCTGCGAGCCGGGTCCGTATGCTTTTACCTTAGCTTTATACAGGTAATCTGCTTTTTTCACATCCTCCGCTATATCGTAATACTTGTTCGTTAAGTCATTGTTCCTGTCTTCCAAGTCTTCCATAGACGTGAAGAAACGTTTTAGCGGCGTATTCCTTATACTTACGTCCCTATCAGGGTCTATTCCCCTGTGGATGGCGTCTATCGTGCCGGATACGGTGGTATATGTTCCTCCGAAGTAGCCGTTCAGCAGATGGTTCAGTTTGTCCGGGTTGAAACTTAAAATGTCAATACCCTTTTCTTCATTGTCTCCGCCGCCTATATAGTTCACCGCTTTTGAAAAACCGATAACCCATTCGGGCGTTGAATGTTCGCCTGCCATGTTCAACTTGGCTTTTTTATGACCAGGGGCGTATTTATTGGCGTACTCGTTATAGATGCGGCTGTTGGCGAAGTTCTGGTTCGCCAACAGTTCCGCGAATGGTCTTACGATTGCCGGCGTTGTCTTAACCAATGTCCTCTCGTCGATATGCTGCACATCGCCCACGGTACTGCCCAATGGATTGATAGGCGACAGGTCGCCAAGTCCCATCAGGCTGTTCGCGGCTGCTTCAAAACCGTTTTGTTTACCGTAGATAGCGCTAAGGATATTATCGCCTATATTGGTGAAGACCCTGAACTCTTGCGTCAGCGGTATCTTTACGAAGCCGTTGCCGGTATAGATGCAAAAGTTAGCCCGCCGTTCCCACTCCGGCAAATCGAAGTACGCTTTCCTCCCGTCATCACCGCCTATAAGCATGGCTAAGCCTAACGATAGATAAGGCAACATGGCAAAGGTGGTGGCGGCTATCGACATCTTAACGGGATGTTCTACGGTCAACCCGCCCATATTATACCCCGCCTGTAATGCCGGGTTGACGAAAAGGAACATATCCCTGAACAAGGCGTTCCCCAACGCGCCCGACCCGGTGCGGTTAAAGTTCACGGTTACCTCCTTGGCGTCCGATATCGACCGCGGTATGCTCCTGCCCATTTCACGGCTGGTAAGGTAAGTGGCGAAACGCGATAAGCCTTCCGCCCATTCATTGGCGGCGTCGATACTGCCGGGTATGTATTTCCAATATTTGAGGGCTGTCGCCTCCCTGCCTATCTTTTTGACGTCTTTTTCTATATTGCTTTGTATCTTATCCAATTCGAGGAACTGTACATAGCCTGTCTTTCCGCCATTAAGCAGGAAGTCCATAAAATGCTTATCCATAGGATTAGTCACATCCATCCTGCCGCGCGTATAGCGTGAAATCGCGCCGCTGGCGTTGGGTATATTCATGTTGAACTTAGCGGCATATTCCGCGCCTTCTTTTATAGCCAACACGGTTTCCGCCTGTTCCACGTCCCTGAATAAGTTGCTGGCGACAAATAACGGGTTGCGCTGCGTCATATTGCGCGCCATAAATCCTTTAGCCGTACCTCCTACAAATTTGGCGACATGGGCTGCGCCTTTCAAGAAGCCTTTATATTCATTAGGGTTTAACCGGTTAGCCGTGCGCGATACATTCTGCCCCCTTATCGAACGGCTCACGGCGGGGTTGGCGTTTATGAATATGGAATATTCAACGCCGTTAGACCATACCGGGATGCGGTGTTGTTCTTTTTGCGCCGCGGTGGCGAACACGCCCAAATTCAACCGGCCTTGCTTCGCCTTGCCTTGCTTGGCAAGTTCACGCATACGCTCGTTAAACGCTTCTATATTCTGTTTGAATGTTTCCGGGTCGTCGCTTTGTTCGGGTTCGATAGCTTGATAGACAGGCTTGCCGTCTTCCGTCAATTCCCCGGTCTGCATATACCACGTCTTGTCGCGGGTGATCATTCCCGTTTTGTCTTTCCCCGCCAGGTAGTATAATCCCTTGTTCAGGTTATTCCATTCCGCCGCTTTCAACGCGCTCAACGCCATTTGATCAATAAAAGCGAACGGGCTTTCCGAACGGCTTTTACGCCCTTCGGCATGTTTTACAGGGTTGGAGAAGTAAGTACCCATATTGGGGGAATAATTATACAGGTCTTCCGCTACTACCGCGTCATGACCCCGAAGAGGCACATAATATTGTTGCTTGCTGTATTTCTCGTAGTCTTCTTTGCTGATATAGCCGCTTTCGTAAAGTATCTTCAAGGAGTATCCCGTCGCCTTTTTATTGGCCGCCCAAAATTCATCGATAAGCTCTTCGCCCGCTCTATCTTCAAATTCCTGTATTAATTGTTCCGCCTTCTTGCCTGTTTCTTTTTCAATGGCGGTCAAGCCCGAATAATCTTTCTCTACTTTTTTGTCTATATCCTCCTGCGTGGCTTTCGGGTGCTTGGCTTTATATTTGGCGATAGCTTCCTGCAGCATCTGCGGGTTACGTTCCAGCAACCCGAATTTCGCGATGGCGTAATTTTCAATATCCCTCCATTCAAAGCCTACCTTTAATTTCGCTATTGCCTCTACTAACGGCTTACGGTATATCTCTCCGTATATATGCTTATACTTTTCGTTGATTTTGCTGGCTATGGCGTCGGCTTGCAGATACCAGTCTTCGTTGTCGTTAATTTCTAAGCCTGCCTTGCGCAAGGCGTCAAAGAAATGTTTTACGGGTTTCCACCTGTCAAACCATGCTTCGACAAACTGTTCGCTCGATTTTCGTAATTTCTTGTCAAGCTCCTTGGCTTCTTTGCCGTTCACGGCGACGCCTGCTTCTTCCGCCGCTTGGCTTACCGTTTGGAAGCGGACGTCATCTTCCGCTTCGGATTCCCCGGCGTCAAAGTTATCGGCGTTATATTCGGCGTTTGCCTTAAAGCTGTTTATAATTGTGTCGATGAAACGCAGATTGCCGTTTTTATCCACCAACACATTTTTAGGTACCGCGTCCGATATAGTGTATTTTTCTCCTGTCCAATCGAATTTTTGTGTCGCGAACGGTTTAAAGCCTAATTCCCTTAGGCGTTCGTCTATCTCCTCCTGTGTGGCTTCGCGTTCCGCGTCCACAAAAGGTTGCTTCAATATATACGATACCTCTCCTTCCGAATTTTCCCCGATGCCTATAATGCTATATTTATCATCTTTAAATGTATCGTTATGGGCAGCTATGTGGTCTATAAAATAATCGATGGTTTTGTCGAAGGTATCCAACAGGGCTAACTTGTTTACCTTGATAACGGACTTGCCGTCTTTGGACTTATAAACTTCCGATTCGCCGCCGGTCATGATAGGATTACCGGTTATAGAGCTTATATCATCTATCCACGCTCCGTTTTCTCTTGCCGTAACCTCCAGTTGTCCAAGAAATCGTTCTTTCTCCCAGCGGCTTTGTCCAATCTCATCTGCTGTTCTATCGCTTGCTCGTCTGTCACCGGCTTCTGTCGCTTCAAGTATTCCACGCGCTCTCTCATCTCCTTCCAGTAGCTTTCTGAGGGTATATTGCCCCACTCGTCCTCTGTTATCCAGTCGGGACGCAGGTCTTTCACCTCTTGATAGTGCTTCTCGTTGGCTATCATTATTTCGCGCATCCGCTCTTGTTGAGCCATCGTCAGTCCCATTTTCGGAACTAAGCTTAGATTGTATTCCAGCGTTTCTCTCTTCATCGTTATTTTGTTGTTTTACAAAGTTATCGTCCTGAGCAATATCTTCCAAATTATTCCTGCTATTTAATTCATTACCTGACAGTAAATCATTCACTGCTCTATCCGTAAAGTCTTCAAGGGTCATATCTTCGATATTCTTACCTTCGATATTCTTGCCTTGAATACCCGCTTTCTCTTTTATCCAGTTCCATACGTCCGCCAGCCATGCTTTAAACCTTGCGTATAGTAATATATCGTTTTGCGCGTTCCATACCGATTCTCCCTTGTCGCCGATATTCGTTGTCATGGCTTCGTCTATCTTCCTTTCTTCCGACAAGTGGGCATACGCCGGATTGTTATTTACTTCCGTCCAATAAGCGGATTGCTTGATTAATTCCGCCCCTTTCGCCCATAATTCAGGATTGTTCTTTTTCATGAACGAGTTCCACAAGTGACCGAACTCATGGATAGGCGTGTTCGCGTTCATCTTGTCAGGGTCAAGGTAAACGACGCCCTCCGGTGTGACAAAGCCATAAACTTCACCGTCTTTTGTCGCCATAAACTGAACAGGAGCGTATTGCCCTTCGCTTTCATCTATCCATGCAACATCTGTAAGCTTGACTGTTTTAGAATAAACGTTACCACCTCCGGCATAATCTTTTGCATTGCTAAATGATGGAGTTATAAATACACCTTCCTTTATAGGTTTACTTGAATACATTGTTATCTCTCCATCATCCAAAGCTCTTTGCATATCATCTGCTGTGAAGTCAGGATACATATTATCATTTGAATCAAGTGTTTCTTTAAATGCTTCCCGAGCTGTCTGAATATCATCAACACTTCTTACCCATGTATTATGACCATTGGGCGCAGGATTATATCTAAGAATAGTAGATAGTTGTTTCTCTTTTATTTTTACATCGGAACTCTCCAATACTTGCATCCGTAAAAAAGCATCGTCAACTTTTGGATTCTCAAACTTTTGTATTATCTTTACGGTAGAATTATCAGAAAGTCCTTGATTGGTACTAAGCGTTGAGAGCCCAAGCCATTCAAGGGCTTTTTCTTTATTCACATAGCGCAAAGCATCGGATAATCCACCCTCTTTGGCATTTTCCATTTCCGACAAAAATCGTTCGACCTCTTTACCGTGAATACTTGCAACTTCATTAACTTCTAATTTTTTCCCCTTGTTTTCAGCTCGTAAAGCAATCGTTATTTTTCTTCCGTCTTTAGTAGTAAGTTCTGTAACAATAACGGTAGATTTGGATTTTGTTCCCCATTCATATACCATTATCGGATTTTGTATAGCCTGCGCCAAGTTTCGCAAGTCGTCAGTCGCAAGATTGTGTTGTTTCAATTTCTTTTCCAACACTTCTTTTGCAAGTTCTATTTCCTCACTTTTTATTCCTGCAGCCCGCAATATACCCAACGGTTTACCTAAATGCAACAGACCTTTTTGCGTCCCTGCATCAAAAGAATCTAATTCCTCGTTAAACCGTGTGTTTACCGCCGATAAATCCGATAGCATTTGCCGTGCTTCCTTATTCCCATAGTGGCTATCTAAATACTCACGCATCTTTGCCTTATCCACTATCACATCGGCGGCAAGCCCTGTCTTCTTTAGAAGTTCGATTAACTTTTTAAAGACTTTTTCACCTATGGCTTGAAAGCGATTATTTGCCGCTTGAAATTTTGGATTTTCAAAGTTTTGTACTACATTTGTAGCACGTAAGCCATTGGTTTTATCCCTGCCTGCAATCAAATTGGTCGATTGGGTTTGGATGTAATCAATGGCTTTCTTTTTATCCGTATCCGCTTCAACTGTCGGTTTTGCTTCTTGTATTTCTTTATATTCTGCAAACGGTTTGATGCGTCTTGTATCGCTATCCGTCCATTTACGGAAAGTATCTACATCTACTTCGGTCATATTGCCTAATCCTTGCCATCCTTCTTCATAGTTCGACAGGTAAGCCTCTCTCGCTTCCCCTATGGAATTGAAACCTAACATTACTTTATGTTCGTCAAATTCTCCGGTGTTTGGATTAACTTGGTCAACGACAAATATATTTTTGCTTTCCGGGTTATCACCCAAGAACACGTCTATATGGTCGCCATCCTTTCCTTCTGTGCCCCTAATATATCCGTAAGTGTTATTCATGGTCACACTCCACGCTTTACCCTTTTCATCTGTTCCGGTACGAGTAGAGCCTTTTGGTTGTTCTACGGAAATATCAAAGTCTTGCACGGTAACTTTACCTTTCTTGTAGTTGCCCGCTTTTTTCTGTGCTTCGGTAGGATTGGTATCTGTCTCGGATTCGGCTTTGGCTATTTCATCTAATAGATTTCCTTGCTTACGATAGTTGTCTAATGCTTCTCCAATACGAGCGTCACGGCTGTTTATAAGATTATCCAAATTCGTTTGCGCGGCATCTATTTGTTGCTGAATAGGAGTAAGGATGTTATCTACTGCATTTTTCTTGCTTAAATCGGCGGGAACATCAAACAATGTGGATTGTTGTTCGTTCCCGAATAAGTTACCTTGTGTATCGGCTTGTGCTTTGCCTAACCTTTTCTTGGCGGATGATAACTCTTTTTGTTGGGTGGTTAGCTCTTTTTCGGCTTCCGCAATCTCTGCGTCAATCTGTGCGGTTGCTTCGTTTACAACGCGCTGCTCTTCGGAAGTTCTTCCAGTTCCTTTACTATCCGAATCCTGTCTTGAATCTCCTGTGCTTTCTTCGGATCGGTTTCGTTCGCTAACTGCTCGTTGAGTTGAGTCAGTCTCGTTTCCTTCGCCATTATCAACTTCAATTTGTCCATTATTTCCTGCTCTGTCGCTGGTCTGTCCTTCTTGTTGTCCATCTTTTAACTGTTCTATTAAGTCAATATAATCGGTAGATGTTTGTACATCTTGCAACTGCTCCGAAGTAGCTCCCAAAGATAGGGCTTCTTTTTCCAAAGATAACAAAGTTTCGTTGTTTTGTTGTTCAATGATAGCTAATAAATCAGCTTCTTCCTGTGCTCTAAGTTTAAGTTCGTATTCGGATGCTTCTTCTTGTTCCTGATAGTATTGCTCTTCGGTAATACCTGCGTTGTTTTCCAACGCTTCAAGTGCCTGTTTGCGGGAAGTAATAGAATTTAGCACGTCAATCACTTCACTGCGAATATCATTGTCGTTCAACTGCATTCCTGTCTCTTCCCAGATATGATGTGATAGAGTAGAAGGAGTGTAACCTTTATTCGATAACAAATTTATTCTTGCTTTTCTTTCAGCTGTCGAGCCTGTCAGTCCTAGTTCACTGGCTAATCCATTACTCACGCCTTCATCTTTCCAACGGAATTTATAAGCTCCGGAAGCGATACCAAACAGAATGCGATCACGTATAGTATGTACATTCTCTTCTGCCGCGTTCAATCTTCTTTGGAATGGAGTCGGACGTTTAGGAGTCTTCGGCTTTTCTTGAATAGTTTGCGCCTGTGTATTCTTTCGTATTTGTGTGTCGATAGCATATAATAAACCATCTGCACCCAAAAGGACATTATTCGGAAATGCGTCATAGACTTCATAATCATTATTCACATAAGTATCTTCATCCAATTGTTCAAAGCCAAGATTACGCATATAATCCGCAATCTCTTCTGTTGTAGCTTCTCTATCTTGTACTTTGATATAAGGTTGTTCCAGAACGGCTGATATTTCACCTTTGCTATTCTTAGCAAAACCTTTTAAGGTGTATGGTACTTGAGGAAACAAAGAATTATGGGCATCCAAGCGATCGAACAGATTTACTGCATCATCACCTGCATATTCAAAGTTATTTAATTTGCTAAGAATATTACCATCTCGGTAAATTTCATTTTCTCCTCCTTTATCAAAGTAAGTTCCTAGCGTGTTTGTGTCTTCTACCCAATAGCCATTTTCTTTGGCATATTGTTCTATAAAGTTTAACTGTTCCTGTTTGCTTTTATCTTGGATTCCATTTCGGATATCCATTGCAAGTCTTTGGGATCTCTCTTCTCTATCATTTGCTGTATGTCTTTCTCGAACAGACTTACTATCAATTTCATTCTCTCTTGATACATTGTCCTGAATTGTTCTAACATTTCCTCCCAAGTCTGATGATTGCGCTCTTTCATCAGTTGTGCCCGTAGTTGCATCTCTTTCAATGTTATCGGTAGATCCACTCTGTTTTCTCTGATTGATCTCTGACGATTCAATTTCGCTTGTTGCTCGAATACTTCCTCTATTGTTAGAGGTTCTTGCGCCCATTTCCGAATTGACTGCATTGCTTGTTCCACCTGTTCTTTGTGAAATTGGTTCAGATATTTCGGTTGTTTGTCTTCCATCTTCTATATTATTTTTTGATAAAGGTAATACTTTTTTGTCTTTTTCTGTTTTATTTTTCGGATTAGCAGAGTCATATACAACATTGCCATTTCTATCATAAACCTTACTTACATCTTCGATGTTTAAATCTTGGGCATAATATTCTTTGCTATCAAACTTAGAGTCTCCTTCCTTCATCTTTTTTCTGGATTCGGGTTTAAACTCAACAACAAAATTGGCTTGTTTTCCTTTGCCGGAACTTTTCGCTAATTCTATCGATGGTGTTGCATAAGTTAAACCTTCATTAAGTCCTTCGGAAGAGAATGTAGCCCCATCTTGAATATTCTTCCATTCAGTTTCTGATATACCTCGATATGTTGTTTGATACTCCATATCAGGGGTTATTCCATACTCTCTACGCCTCTGTATTTCGTCTGGCGTAAAATTCTCTCTTTCCCATTTATCAGATTCAGATATTGTTTCTTCTCCTGTTAGTTGCTTTGTTACTTCCTGTTGGCTTTCTGTTTTATTTCCATACCTGTTAGATAGGATATTATCCACATTCGCTTTTTTATCTGTCAGTTCAGATAAGGTTTTACGGGCAGCCTTACGTTTATTGATGCTGTCGGCGTTGTCGAGTTTCTTTTGTTCTGCCGATATACGGTTCCCTATATTATTCGACAGCGTCTGCAATTCATTCTTTGTTTCTTCAGCGCCCTCTTCACTTTCATAAAGTGTCGCGAAATCTTCAGGGCTTTGCTCTAATAAAGCATCATAATCTACCGTTACGCCGTCTTTCTGTTTCGGAGCGTTGGCTATAATCGTCTCAATAGGCTTTTCTGTTGACAAATTGCTTTGTTCGCTCAGTGTTGCACCCTCATTCTGCTGACTTTCAGCTTGCAAATTGTCAGATGTTATAATACTTTGCTCGCTTTGTTGTGTGTTGTCTTGACTATTTAAGAAAGGCTTTCCGTCAACTTCACTCAGATATTTAGCAGCTATTCTGGGAGAAATTACTATTTCTGTTTCTTCTATATTACCTAAAACAATATCTCCACTTTCTACTAAGTTCAAAAATTCACCAGCAGGTATTCTAAAAACACCTTCTGTTTTATAATTTACACCGAAATGATGCTGATCCGAAACTGTTGAATTTGATGTCGTAGGAATCCCATTTCCACCCGAATTTGTAAGAGAAGTATCATACAATTCTTGCCTTCCTGAAGAGTTTTTCCCCTCTTTCAACAAATGATTTATATCAAAAGCCGATCTTCTTAGTACTACGTTATCATTGTCGTCTATTTCTAATGTTGTCTTACCCCTACCTCTAAAATCACCGTCCCAAGTTCCATCAATAATGGCATAGCCGGCACTAAGATGATAATCTTTCACCATCTCGTTTAACTTCGACAATAAATTCCTACCTATCGATTCCTTATGCGCTGTAGATTTACGTTCATTCTGTTGTTCAGCTTCCTCTTGTGTTTCCTCTACCAAGCCAAGAATATTCGAAATAGCTACTTTATCTCCATCAATACCTAATTCACCCCGCACACGTAAGTTGTAAGCGTCATCAACGGTACCCTGTACTATTTTGCCTTTCCCGTTCTTGTATTGAACCACAGAGCCGTTATCCACTCCTCTTATATTGTCCTCATTGATGATTTGGCGGGGTTGCACCTGTATATCTTGTATGCCGTTAGGCATTTCCACGGAGACAATATAATTTCCGGTTGCCTGATCCTGATTTTTTATCTGACCGAGTATAGGGTTTTGTCCGTCAAGGGTAAAACGCACGGTTTCGTTCGCTTCATAAGGTCGTACCTCTTCATTCTCCTGTTGGGCGATGATAGGGGCGGCCACTCGTTCCGTTACCTGGTCAATGGCTTCTTGTGTAGGGATTATCTCATCGGTGGCTTCCACAAACTTGATGGATACCGGAACGCGCTTGCCGTCCGCGTTGACAATAGTCTGCGTTTGGTCGGACTTTTCCCTGTTGATTGTGCCGTCGTCATTACGTTCGATATGACCGCCTACATGTTGCACAGGCTTATCATATCCGGCCACAACGATTGACACAACGGCGTCCATTTGCGGGTTGGCGTTCTCTTCTATTATCTTAGGTATATCCTTGGTAGCCTTTTTCACCTGTTCTGTCTTTGCCTTGTTCAAGCCGCTCATCGCAACGTATGACACCGTGTAGTTAATAGCAGCCATCTTTTTTGTGTCGCTCAATCCTTTATCGGCTATTATATTTTGAATTAAGCCGTTAATAGCTTTACCGTCTCCCTTGTCGCTGTCAACAATGCTGTTTATCTGCGAAAGGGTGGATTGAGCGTCATTGCCGTACACAAGCTGCATATTATTGAAATTGTCTGTATAAGGCTTACGTATATTCCGTTTTTCCTGTATGTTCTGATATTTACCGGCTGCGTACCCGCCGGCTGCTATCGACATATAAGGCAGCTGTAATCCTAATACAACCCCGGCTGTCACGGCTTGTTGCCTCGGATCTACGAAGTCAGACCATTTAGCCGTGCCATCGAATAATGAGTGATAAGCGGTTGCTATCTGTTCTTCCGCCCATTCTCCTGACAAGCCGTGTAGTTGGGTGGCGTCCATAGCTCCGCGAAGCATCTTGCTCTTCGGTCTCCAACCTGGAAAATACTCGCCTAATAGTTCCGTATAATTTTCACCGAAATTTATAATAAAATTATTTGCGTAATTACTAAGGAAACTGCCCGGGTTCTCTGCGTTTGCCAACGCGGCGTCAGCGAGCGTTTGTCCGCTCAGCAACGTTCTGAATCCCGCGTTTGTTATATCTCCCGCCAACGCGGCTGTTCCTTTTACGGCTGTGCGGGCTGCGGCGTTCTTTATACCACTGCCAAGCAGCGATACTCCCGCTTTTCTAATGCCTGATTTTGCCAAATTGCCTAATGGCGATGCAAACGGATTTGAAGATACAAATCCGCTCATAAACGGCAAGGATTCGCCCGCGCTTCGCACAATGTCTTGCGCTATCGTCCTGTCCATTTCGTGAGCTTCATTATACAATGATAATATCTCATTGGCTTCTTTGGTCAAGTGAGCCGATGGCATACTATTCGCCCATGCTAATTCCTCTTTTGCCTGTGTGGCGATACCTCCCATGTTGAAAGTAGCCGCCACGCTTACCGCGTCGGCGATATTTGCGGGTAAACGCCTTACAGCTTCGCCTACCATTTGTCCAAAAGTGCCTTTTTTATTCGCGTCTTCTACTCCGGCTCGTAATTTATATAACTCGTTGAGTTGGCTGGTAGCTGCTTTGATGTCAATAGGATTCACCTTATTGTAAGGCATCATACGCTCAATGTGTATTTTATCCCTCAAATCATCTATCCTTGCGTCAAGTCTTTTTAGATAATCCTGATAATCGGCGTCAATCGCCCACCCTTCAGGTGTATTGGCGACAAAGTCTTTTATAAATTCAACCTGTTCGGGAGTATTCTCTTTTACAGTAGTCGTGTATGAGCCACCACCCATATAACGAGGGTTATAGTGTGTAACTTCCCTCGATACTTTGTTCCTTTCTAACCATTTTTTTGCATCCATCGGAAGATCCTTCTCCTCAATGCTATTGTCGCCTATACGGATGTTCTTTTTATAATCATCAATCAACGTCTCTTTCACTTCTTTAGGCACATAATCAGGGGCATTTATATCATCGGATTGACTGTTTATGATCCTCTCTATATTTTCCTTCTCCTGCCGGTATCTGTCCACCGACATATCAATGGCAGCCGCTGCGCTTGGCTGCATTTTATACATCGTTTGCGTAGCCGTGTTGGAGAGGGGCTGTCCTTTCCGAAAAGGCTGTACGCCCCTAAATTCGGGCATTTGATACCCATCTTTAGAGATGTCAGGCATTTCCAGAGTAGCGGCGTTAAACTTATCCGATGGCTTAACAGGAGAAGCATCGACAGGAGAAGCATCGGTTTGTTTTGGAATATTCGATTCTCGTTGTTTTGAAGAAGTTGCCATCGCTCCGGCAGAAGCGCCTAATACGCCGCCCGCATATTTACTTTTATCATACTCCGATATTTCTTCCTTTGTAGCTTCACGGCTACCCGGATATTTAGATAGGAAATCAGCCTCACGTCCTTCAGGTACTATACGTATATTACCTTTACCATCTATATAATTTTTATCTGGCATAACTTTATATTATCTTATTTTATATTCGTCCTCTTCATCTTCCACAGGTGTGCCATAACTGCCGACAGACCCGCCTAATGCGCCGCCCACCGCATTATTCATATCGAAACCGGCAGGCAGGCCGTCATCACCGGATATATCGCCATATTCAGCGGGATTCATTTGCGATATTTCTTTCAGCCAGTCTTTCGCCTCTTGGGGAAGTTTATCCTTATTCTGTTTGATGAAATATTCCGCTTGTGGAGCGGTCGGGGGTTTTGAGTCCCAACTACCCGGTGTACGAACTCCCTTATCTGTTAAAATATCAATCAGGACAGGGTAATTTGCTTTCCACACTGCTTCGGGCACATTTACATTTGTGCCGTCTTGGAAGAAGAAGGGTATTATTTTCCCTGATGCCCCCTTACCGCCGCCGTTCTTTTTATATTCTATGTCGGCGTTGGCGCGCATCCTGCCTGTTTGGGCGTTCATCCCTTGTATGCCTTCCATTCTTTTGGCATGGCGTTTTTGTTCTTCAAACTTTAGCTGGTTCAGCTTGGCTGTTTCTTTTTGCTTTGCCTCGTTCAAGGCTTGCTGTTCACTCTTTCCTTGGAGGATGGCGGTTTTATAAGCGATGTCAAATTCCTGTTTAGCTTGGGCAAGGTCTTGCTTTTGTTTCGCTGCCAATAGACCCTGAATGTTTTTACGCCAATCGGCGTAATCATTCAATGCTTTTTTTATGTCATTCACCTTGGCGTTGTACATCCCGGCGTTATACTTGTCTTGCTGTTGCAGGTACAGTTTTTTCAGGTCTTTCTCTTTATCCGCTATTTGGGCGGACGCGGAGTTCTTATAGTCGCGTTCTTTAATGTGCGCGCCTTTTCCCGCGCTCCACATCTGCGCCAGCAATCCTAATGAATCGCCGATAGTACCCATTAGCTTTACGCGGTTGATATGCTCCTGATCCGGAGCGGTAGGCTTAGCTACCGACGACCCGTAGATATATTGATAGAAATTCCCATGCTTCAACGGATCGAAATTGGAATAGTACTCAAGCTTCTCAGGGGTCACTCCGCCCCGCAGCAACGTGTCCATATCGCTTTCGGTATATCCCCATTTGTTCTTAGCCGGAGGCTGAGGAGCCGCTGCAGCTGTAGGATGTGTATGTGTCGCGTACGGTTGCACCGGGAACGCGGTTACATCTTTCTGTATTATCTCCGCGGGTTGCTTATTATCCTGGTCGCTCGCTTTGGTTACGGGTATCTCAGGCATATTGGTAGCCTCCTCTTCCAAATCCTGATCATTGGTCGGATAAAAGGAGTTCTTATTATCATTGAATATATTATCTAATATGGCCATGTCTATGATTTTTTTAGAATAAACCGCTTAATGAACCGGTAAGCATATTCAAGCCGTTGCCCATTAGATTTTCGTACGACTGGGCGTTTTGCCCCATCATACCCATACGCTGTTGAGCGATATTATCCTTCCTTGCCAGATACTTATCCGTTACCCTGTCCTTCCATTGTTGCCCCAGCGCGCCAATATTCGAGAAAGTATCGGACACAACCTTGTTCGATTGCTCTTTCTGTACTGCTTGCTGTTCAGGCGTAGCCCCTGTCACTACCGCGGTATTGGCGGCTATCTTGTTTTGCTTGGTCAACGTATTTCGGAGTTGCCCCATCAGGTTTTGGGCATCCGCGCGTTGTGTATAGTCCGACAAAGCGTTCGCGTTGTACCATGCGGTATTCTCTGTATTCTGTTTGTTCAGGAATTTATCCATCTTCCGGCGTTCTTTCCCGGCTTTAATGCCACCGAACAAAGAGGCGCCTAAACCTATCACTCCACCGAGTATGCTCATATTCGTAATTTTTAGTTTAGCGACAAATAAAATGTTTTACGCTGTTTTAAACTGCGGATGATACGGTAAAAGACGTATGGGCAGAAAAGTATAACGCTTCCTGTTTCCGAAAGCGCTGATAGTATTCTATTTTTGTAAGTATGTATTAACAAAAATAAAATGGCGGGAATAAAAGGCAAAAGCGGTTTGAAGAAGGGGCAAACGAACAACCCTAACGGCAGACCGTCAAACAGCAGGAATATATTATCAAAAGAGCTGAGGGAATCACTTTACGACAGGGCAATACAAGACAAGGTGATAGAAAAAGCGTTCAACCATCTTGCTACATTGACCGACCCGAAAGAATACCTGAATGAATGTCGTTGGCTGTTTCGATATATCCTGCCTTTTGCCGTCAGCGATGAAGAGCTGGACGCTATCACGCAATCGCAATCATCGCTTGTCAGCAGGCTATTCCGAAAAGATGGTAAAGATGATGAATAAAAGCATATTGGTTGGTTAGTTGTGATTAGCTTTCAATTTTGTATCTTAGTTCTTTGAAATACAGTTCTTCCCGACGTCAGGAAGATGATAAAACAGTTGTGATTAGTTTTCAATTTGTGTGATTTTCATTTGTTTTAAATGTTTGTGTTAATCAAGACCGCCTTGCTTGGGAAAGCAGGGCGGTCTTCTCGTCTGTGTGCCGGTTAGAACCCTTGTAAACTTTGAATCAGAAGAGTAATTAATATATTCACTTATAAAAGAACTAAAGCAAACAATAAGTGAAAAACAAGTTTTTTCTCACTTTCGATAAAAAGAAATTCGCAAAAGAGCGAATTATAAAAACAAAAGCAATATATTTGTATCGTAAAATAAGCGATATGATTGTAATGTTTGAAGAAAAATACTTACAGGAACTGTACGAAAAGGGAAAAACAACCGACAAAAAACACCGGTTCCAACCCGAAATAGTACGGAAATACCAATATTGCATAAAATTGATGCAACGTGTACCGGATACAAACTCACTTGCAAAGTATAACGGTCTGAATTTTGAAAACTTAAAAGGTGACAAAGCGAGCATTTCTTCCGTCAGGGTAAACAAGCAATATCGTATAGAATTTTCAGTAACGGACAACGGCGTTGAACCAATTGTTACCGTTTGCAATATATTAGAATTGTCAAACCATTATAAATAAAAGCATTATGATTACGTTAAATGGGGTTGACCCCCACATGATAGCAAATAATCTTCAACCGTCCGAACCGATACATCCGGGCGAAATACTTAAAGATGAAATTGAATATCGCGGCATATCTCAAAAGAAACTTGCTGAAAGTATGGGAATGTCTTATACCGTTCTGAATGAAGTGCTTAATTGCAAACGTGCTATGACGACCGAATACGCCTTGTTGTTTGAAGCCGCTTTGGGAATTGAAGCCGAACCACTTATTGGCATACAAGCCGACTATAATATGCAGAAAGCAAAGCAAAATAAACCTTTTGCCGACCGCCTCGCACAAGTCCGAAAAGTGGCGGCGACCATTACGCTTTGATGCCGTTTATTTTTCAAACTCAAATACCAATTAACAAGCTTACAACACTGCTACCATTTTACGTATCTCAGCAACAAGACGTTTGTTTAACTTGCTGTCCTTTTTTCGTGCTCGGAGCGAGACTTGAACCCGCACAGCCTACCGACTAAAATATAGTTACCAAGCTCTTTTCCTCGTGGTATAACCGTAAGAATTACTTGTTGTTGTCTTTGTTGTAGATTTACCTGTTTGGTAATTATGCTTATTCGTGGTCGTGGTTCTCGTGTTACCATACTTATTACTGGTAGTAGTCGACCGCGATTTAAGTTGCCCATTCTTCGATACAGATGTTGAAGAGCTATAACCGTTTTTACCCGAATAATTTCTATTCGTACTGACATTACTACTGGAGCTACCCGATCTATACGACTGGTTAGTACTATACCCCGACTTACCTCTTTTTACAGTTGTATTCGTATTATAGGTCGAATTGCTAGACTTTCGCGTAGTACTATATTGTCCGTAAATAGGACTGATACACCCCGAAAGGACAATGATGATAATTAATAATAAGTGTTTCATAGATAGTATTTTTTATTTGTTTATCAATTTATCCATCAATCCGGCTATCCGGTCATTCGCCTTACTTAACTCCTCCGACAGCTTCGCGTTCAAGTCTATCAGCTTGTCGTTCTTTGAACGGATGTCCGCCATTTGTGTTTCGTGGTCTTTATTACGGTCGTGTGTTTTCTTTACAACGATCCGTATATACTCGTCTTTCGTTTTTATCTGCTCTTGGAATGTTTTTATCTGCTCTTGGAAAGACGACGTTTGCTCGTACATGCGTATATCCATTTTGTCTATCAAGTCCTGCAAGTGGTCGCATTGCGATTTGTAGTTATGCGTCACATTGTTTTCGCCTATTACATTCCCCGACACATTCCCCGAAGTATTCCCCCCGATGGTGTTCACATTGCCGCAAACCGATTGCGGCGAACACACACCCCCCGGAGCCTCTTCCGTCCGTAGCATTGTGCCCTTCCCTGTGATGAGCCAATTGGCATCAAGCGATTTAATTGAATTAATGATTCGCTCTAAATTATCAGCAGATGGTTTACTCATCCTATTTCCTACAATATTGTTTAATGTAGGCTGAGGAACTCCTGTTACTCTCGCAAATTCAGATACGTTTCCTTTAAATATTTCATTCAATAAAAAAATAAGTCTTTCATTTACTGTATTCATATGCGTTTTTAGATTTAAAATATAATTGATCTTTTCTTATCATTCTGATATAATAGAAATTTTTACGTTTATAATTCTCAAAGGGTATAATCATATTTGCAATATCATAATAACAATCAGTATCTAATGGTTTATGTAATTGAATCGATATATTTTCACAAATTCGTTTTGCATCTTCAATATTATCAAACAAATAATATCCATTATGATATTGATTAACATATTCTATTTTATTTGCTATTTTATACAGTAGTGCCTTTTCATATGAACTATAGAGAATATAAATATCTCCTACTTTCTTAAATACAAATATTATTTCTGTATTTGCACAATATACTGTATAAACTTCAGTAACACTTTTAAATTCATCAATATATACCTTATTTGATAGGCTTATAACATCTTTAATACTTAGCAGTTCTATTGGCAACCCATTTGAAAAATCATATACCCCTCTATTAAACCCTCCCGAACAAATAAGTATTACTTTATCTGCCTTTTCTTTATGCATTACACCATATAGATCTCTTATAACGGATGGACCAATTGGATTTTTGTGATTTTTACATTGAACTATAATATATTCATCATCTCTCCATAGTTTAATGTCAATTCCTCCATCACCAGAAGCTTTTGTAACTTTTGCTTTATAGCCTAAACCATAATAGAGTTTTGCTATTTCTCGTTCAAAAGTATATCCATCTAAAGACAGCCAATATTCAGATTGTTTTTTCTCTTTTCGTTTATTGATTATTTCATTAATATATTTCTTCTCATATTCAATAACATCGTTTATTACATCCTTAAAATATAGAGATATACTATAATTGTATTTTGATATATTGGGATATTTTTGTTCTAAATTATTAATATATTCTTCATACTCTTTTTCTTTCTGTTCAAATTTTTCTGCATTTATAAAATAATCGTTTCGTTTAGGTTCTTTAATAAATAAAGTTGCGATATATCTAATAATCTTATTTAAAAAAATCAAATTTAGCACAGCAGTTAAACCCAAAGTCAATGGAAATACTATAATTGAAATTACAAGTATAACTAATACCACACCAAACAACCTCAAATACTCTTCCGAATAGTATATAGATGACAATGAATCCCAATCCATATAAATAAAAAAGCAGAGAACAAATAAGTATCCAACAATAAAAGATATCCAACCATCTTCAATTGAATTAAGCCTCTCTTTTCTTTTTTCTACAAGAACTCTGTACTCCTTATATTTCAAATATTGAGATTCTGTAATATTAAACTCATCAATAGCAGGTTTATCCATCAATAATATGCTTATTATAAAG
>JAISKQ010000022.1 GCA_031260865.1 Prevotella sp. | reverse complement strand
CAACGGGTATTATCTTCTTTTAATATCCTGTTCAGGGTATCCAAAATAGCTTGTTCTTCGTATTGCTTCTTTTTTAATATTTTTATTTCATCATTAGCTTTTATATCCTCATCAGTAAGATTATTCAATCTCAGTTCATTTTCTTTTGCGGCAACTTGTTCTTTCATTGCGGCAACCACTGCCTGTTGATCTTTGTATTGTTGAGTAAAATCTATATTCTTATTTTGCAACTGTTTTATTTCTTCATCAATAGCCGCCATTTCCGCTTTATAAGCATCACTAATAGCGCTGAATGTTGTACCCAAATAATCAGAGATACCGGTCATCGTTTTTTTTACACTTTCTGTTTGTTTCGAGACGGCTTCCATATAACTTTGTATTTGTTTAAGACGCAAACTATTTTCATTTTCTTGTATCTTAGTTATATTTTCTTCTATTTCTTTTACTTGCGCCGCATAGTTCTTTTGAGTGGCTTCTTTCACTGCTGTCAATTCCTTTACTTTCGCTTCATCGTCACCTGCTGCCGCTATCATCAGATTATAACTATTTACCACGTTATTTTCAGTGATTAACACACTCGTTTTATATCTCTTTAAAGCTTCAACAGCTCTTTCTATATTTTCTTTTGTGGCATCAATATCTATAAAGCCTTTACTGTCTTTTACGGGTTCTAATAATTCCAATTGTACTTTTTTCAACTCTGCTGAATTCTTTTTCAAGTTCTCTTTCAGATTATTGTCTATTTCTAGTATTTTATCGGCTTTTTGTTGTTCTATAATAATAATTTCTTCTTTAGATTTCTTCTGCGTGCTAAACTCTAAGGATGCCAGCGTTTTGGCAATCTCGCTTTGTTGAATAATTATTTTTTCTTTTGCTTTATAAGCCTTGTTTATATCCAATATATTATCCGGTATTTTTTTAGCGATTTTATTTCTGTATCTATCTGTTTCATACGTGATGTCGCTAAATTTGAAGCCGAAGACAAAATGCTTTGATTCATTTTATCTATTTCATCCAATATAGGAACCAATCTTGATATCGTAGGAATTATCGTATTTAAATTTTTCGTTACTTCCGAAATATCAGGAGTTAGAGCTTGCATTAATTCTTGAGATGAAAAAGTTTTCACCGATTGTATTTCTAACTTTTCGAGGCTCTCTTTCAATTTTTCTACCTCTTTATTACCTTCTACATCAATTTTAATCTTGAGTTCTTTTGTATTTGCCATAGTTCTATATTTTTTTAATAAGTATTTTTGTCTGTTATTAGATAATTTTATTTTTTTTTGATGACAAGTTTAAACCATTTTTATACTTTTAAGTCTATATTTATATAAATTCTAAATAACAAGAAGTCATGAAACATATGTTTTTTAGTCTGTTGATAATAAGTTTGCTTTTTATTTGCGCAGGATTTATTAATGCACAAGAATCAAAAGACTATGAAGTCTATACAGGTCATGGGAATCTTACAGACGAACTTGTATATACGATTAAGTCACATCAGGATTATTATGAAGTCTATACAGGTCATGGGAATCTTACAGACGAACTTGTATATACGATTAGATGAGAATTAAGGCTGTTTATTGTAATAATAACATATTAACTCTTTGGAGAAACTCGATGAATGTAGATTTTTATAAAATAAAGTAGAAAACAGAGGCGCACCAATAAATACCGTGCGCCTCTGTTTTCGTATTTCAATTTATCTGTCAGGTTCTCTGTTGTTTTCGTCGCCGATTCCACAACGGTCGTCGAGATATAACGCATACGCCCGAATTGTCAATAACGGGCGTCTGCATGGTTTTCATCAACAGCCTTTCTTTTTCTTGAAATAAAATCCGCTATCGAAGTTTTTTGCCGTTGAGCCTTCGTTTATCACGTCGTCGCGTAGCGGACGCCATAAGGGATAATCGCCGCGGCAACGGCACATAAATTCGATCAAGCGGCTAACTAATATAGCGGCATCGTTTTTTATCCACTGGCGCAGTTGGGCAAGGTCTTTGATGTCGATGCCCTTGCTGTTTTCACTTTCGCGGATAGTAATACCTTTGTTCACGATAGCCGCCCAATGGAATGGCAACGCCTGATAGACGGCATAGAATGACAGCGCCGGAGCCGTTTTCAGTATCAGGTCGCTGTTTTCGGGCGTCAGGTTGTTGGCGTCGATCTGTTCTTTCAACTCGGTCATCAGCGGTTCGCCCAGTACGGGTTCGATGTGTAACTCCTGTGCTATACAGATATACGGCACAAACTCGGTGATGTCGGTGTTGGATGTCACGGGAGAATACTGCTTAAAGAGCTTCTCGGTGATTAATGGAATGGATATAAATTCTGTCATAATGTAAAAAAAAAAGTTAGCCCCCCTTGGAAGTTTTAAGTACTTATTACTCATTACTCATTACTTTTTTATCGCTTCGCGGATTCCCCCCTTGGGGGGACAAAGGGGGGCTGATTCTTAAGTCGTCGATCTCTATTTTCTTGTAGCCGTTGTTGATGGTGAAAATGCTCAGGGTATCTAAAATTTTGCGTCTCAACTGGTGGATTACCGTTTGATTGTAAAGCATAAACGAATTGATAATCTCATTCGCGTTGCCCGCGAGGTTTCCCGAACCCGACAGTCCGGCAAGGGTAGGGGATGTCAGGCGGTGCGCCGAAATAATCTTTTGGAAGATGATTTGATCCACGTTGTTGTACAGGTCGGCGTTGTTGCTCGCCGTGTAAGACGTCACCACGGGCTTCACTTCCTGACTTTCGCCCCACAGCACCACAATGCTGTTGGCTCCGTTAGTGCCGGCATAGCTTAGCTCTATATCTTTCTGAAACCGCTCCTTTTCCTCCTCACCCGGATTGCTCGGCATTGTAATGATTGTGGAAGGCACAAATCCGTTGTGGATGGAATTACGGTAAAATTTGCCGAGCAGTCCGTCCGCCTCGATGTAGTTCAACGCGGAATAATAGTGCGGCACGGGATAAAAGTCGAGGCTCGGCGCGTAATCCTTATAATAAAAAAGATAGGGCGTACCCTTTTGCATCTCTTCGCGTCCATACGCCTTTATCTCCACAGGCGCGTGTTTTCCGGTGGTTTTCTTCCAGTCGTTCGACAGGAAAAAGCTGAGATACGCGCCGTATTCATTCATCTGTCCCACCCTAATCTTACTGAAGTCGGTGTGGTAAAGGCTGACGCTCTTGCCGTTTTCGTTCAGTATCACCTGCAGGCAGTATCCGCCGAAAGTGACGTAATCTCTCGCCAGCTTTTCTATCAGCACATCCCAATCTTCGAAGAGGTTGGGCTGACCGTAATATTCCGAATCTTTCACTCCCGCCCCGCAAATGTAGGTGACCTTGTTTTCGATTACCGCCTTGTTGATAGCCGATTCGTTGTTCAGTTCGATGACGCGCTGGGGCAGCAGGTTGTCCTTGTCGTAGTTTACCCATCCTTTGGCGCTCTTCGCGAATGTGGGATACGTCCTGACGGTATCCGACAATTTAATAACGGTGTATTTCTTTTCTTCTTTAACCATGATTTCTTTAAATTATTTTTAATGAATGTCGGTTATAATACCTAAGTCAAATAATTTCGTTTTCGTCATTGCGAGGAGGAACGACGAAGCAATCCATATCAATTGTTTGGATTGCTTCGGGCAAGCCCTCGCAATGACGTTGTACGGTTTTTCTGTATTTGGGTATTATATTCCATAATCATTTATTTTTTCTACACCTATTAGATAATTTTATAAAAAAAAGATGACAAAAGAAGTGGAGGAAAATTTTCAATTTCGCGGGGAAAGCGGGGTATCGCGGACAATCAGGACTATTTTTTTATATTTTTTTAACTCTAAACACGCCATTTTTCTGTCATTATATTTTTACAAAATTATCTATATGTACTTAGATAATTTAAAGCCTTATGATGAAAATTGAATTTAACGACGTAAAAATGGAAATCCCCGAAAGTTGGGAAGAGATAAAACTTTCGACTTATGAGAAATTTTATCTACAAAGCCCTGCCACGAAGCAGGAGCAAGTCATGTTTGTGGCGGGTCTCTGCGGCATCGACGCGAATATCTTGATGGAGTCGCCCGTGCAGGTGTTTAATACAATCGCCGGGGTGGTGGATTTTGTGTTCGACAGCGAGTTGCCGCCGTCCAACGTGGCGAAAATCGACGGCGTGGCGTATTCCGTTTCGTTCGCCGACAAGCTGACCCTTGGCGAATGGGTGGATGTGGAGTCTGTTATCGGCGGCGAAAGCGAGCATAAGTTGTCGGAACTGCTGGCTATCCTTTGCCGTCCGATCGGGGAGAAGTACAACCCCGACCTTGCAGGGGAGCGGGTTGAGATGTTTAAGAACCTCAGTTGCGGCAAGGCGTTGCCATTAATCGGTTTTTTTTTGTCCAAAAAGAAAAAATCAGAAGAGATTTTGAACCTCTATTTGATGGCGGCGGCTCAAGCCGACCAATTTCTAAAGGATACAAAAGCTTTTGTGACAAGTGGGGATGGTATAAAACAATTGCCGATTTGGCAGAGGATAAGATATATTTATTTGACACGGTCACTGGAAAAACAGTTAAAGAAGTTTTTGGATTTCTCCTTTACACAATAGACAAATCCAGGGCGGAAGAAGACCGGTATAAGTTTGAGAAACAGATAAGGAAATAAATAAGCCCCCCTTTGTCCCCCCAAGGGGGGATTAAAATTAATCAACAATCATGATAAACAGTATAATAAACATTTTCAAAGAACAGGCGAGGGAGCATAAGCTCATCAAAGCCTTTTGTTACAACCGCGATTATGAACTGGGCAACGGCAAAGACACGTACCCCTTGTTTTGGCTCGAAGACCCGGTCAGAGGGTACAATAAGGAGAATACATTCTCCAATTCGGTGGATTTCTCCATTCTCTTCCTTCCTTGCGGCGAAGAGTCCGTCAGTCATTTGCAAAACCTTGCCTTCTCCACAGGATTGAACATTATAGAGCGGATAAAAAAACAGAAACACACATTGGGGTTAAGCATTTCCTCCGGCTGGGACTATATGACCGTCAGGAATTACTATGACGACAACGCGGCAGGATGCCGTTTCTCGGTGACTTTCACGCAGATGAACATGCAAAATCTGTGCCTGATAGACGAACAGTTTGACCCGGACAAAGCATTTGCCGACAGCGGTTCGATGCCTGATTTTAATATCGCTCCGGCTAATAACCGCGAAATTTTCACCGATAAATTCCCCGATTTTGACTTAAAAATAGGTTAATTCTTTTTTTGAGGTGCTATGAAAAATAACCAGCCACCCGATATAGAGCAAAATCTTTATCTCTGATTCCATAATTATTGGATAAGAAACGTTGTATTTTGCCATTTAATCGT
>JAISKQ010000185.1 GCA_031260865.1 Prevotella sp. | reverse complement strand
CAGGCTCGTTTGCACGGATTTTACGGTTGTTGTCTCTGCCTGTCTGTATGGATTTTATCCCCAACATTATTTCTTTCATATCTGTGTTTGCTTTTAAGGGATTTGTTTATACTGTTTCTCTTTTAAGAGTTAAGAGTTTTTTTATATTTGGTTGTGTTCTACTAATCTTACAACTCTTTCCGTTAGGGCATCTTTGTTTGTCGGGTCATAGTCCGTCTTCAGACTTGCGCCTAACATGCCGGCAAAGATGTTCCAAAAACTTGCTCTGAACTTTCCCAGAAATGCCCCTACAAGGCTATAACTCGTCTGATTACATTCGCGATCTATAAGTTTAATTAACAGTTTGCCTTGCGATAGCGTCAACTTTTTTAGTTCGGGTTTATATTGCTGAAACAATTCTTTCTCCATCCTTTTAAGATGCTTATTTTGAGCCTTTTCGTCGGGAAGCGTTTGTATATATTCGTAGGTTTCAATCAAAGTTGAATACACCATTTTTGCATAAGGCAAGGTCTTTTTAACGTCTCTGACCAATTTGGTATATTCTATTTCCTCTTTTTTATTTTTAAATTTAAGAGGCGGATAAACAAGTACTTCTCTCAAATGAACAATTATGGGAAGAGTATCAGAACCTGCAACGCTTTGCAAACTCTGAAACGTGAGATGTCCGTTTTTCGGATGATTCACGTGATAAAGAGTGTCTTGCGCCTTGCAGGTGAGAGCACAGAAAAATAAAACAATAATCAAAATATTTTCCGTACTAACCCGCTTGTTAATACATGATAACATCTTGTACATCTTTACTTTAATATTTTCATTGATTTTATCTTAATGTTTTTCTTAGGGCGATCATTTTCGTCCGTCTCCAACAGTTCTATTTTGCGAACTACTTTCATTCCTGTTACTACTTCTCCAAAAACAGTATAAGCTCCATCAAGATGAGGCGCTCCGCCTTCTGTTTTAAAGGCTTCTCTCTCTTCGGGAGTAAATTTCTTGCCTGTTTCTTTTTCTGTCTTATCTAATTCGTAATCTGTATAATGCTTACCGGTAACGATATAGAACTGAGAGCCGGAAGAGGCTCGTTCGGGATTCGTATCATCTCCAGTACGGGCTGCGGCTAACTGACCGCTTTTGTGAAAATATTTGGGGTATAAAATTTCTGCCGGAATAGTATAGCTTGCCCCTCCGGTGCCCAACTTCGTGCCTGCCGGAGCATTCACAGAACTGAAATCTCCCGCCTGTATCATAAATTGCTTTATTACACGATGAAACAAAACTCCATCATATTTATGCTCGTTTACCAACTTGATGAAATTGTCGCGATGTAACGGCGTATCATCATACAATTTGACCACTATTTTCCCAAAATCAGTATTAATCAATACTTTAGTGCCTTTATCATGTTCTTTGCCGGTACAAACAGACAGAGAGAACAATAATATTATCAGGGCTGTAATTGAACGTATCATAATTGTCTATTTTAAATTATTTCAGTGCAAAGATAAGTATTTTAGATTAAAAATATGTTGTCTTTGAAAAAAAATCATTACTTTTGTATTTTTTAAGAGTAGAAATAAAATTCATGAAACTTAAATATTATAAAAAATGAGTAGAGTTTTAGTCATAGGCGCCGGTGGTGTCAGTACGGTTGCCGTCAAAAAAATGGCAATGAATGCCGATGTGTTTACCGATATAATGGTTGCAAGCCGCACAAAAAGCAAATGCGACAAAATCGCTTCCGATATAAAAAATGTAACTGTGCAAACTGCAAAAGTTGACGCCGATAATGTTGGTGAATTGGTCGAATTGTTTCAAAGTTTCAAACCCGATCTTGTTGTAAATCTTGCTCTTCCGTATCAGGATCTTTCAATTATGGACGCATGTCTTGAATATGGAGTAAGTTATTTGGATACCGCTAATTATGAGCCGTTAGACGAAGCGAAATATGAATACGGCTGGCAATGGGCTTACAAGGACAAGTTTGAAAAAGCAGGTTTGACGGCAATACTCGGTTGCGGATTCGATCCGGGCGTAACGGGCGTTTATACGGCTTATGCCGTAAAACATCACTTTGATGAAATACAAGTTCTTGATATAGTGGATTGTAATGCGGGAGACCATCATAAGGCATTCGCTACAAATTTCAATCCGGAAATTAATATCAGGGAAATAACGCAGAAAGGGAAGTATTATGAAAATGGTGAATGGCTTGAAACAGAGCCTCTTTCAGTGCATAAACCGCTGAATTACCCGAATGTAGGACCGCGTGAATCATATCTGATGTATCACGAAGAACTCGAAAGTTTGACGAAAAATTTTCCAACTTTAAAACGTGCGCGTTTTTGGATGACTTTCGGTCAGGAATATCTGACGCATTTGCGCGTAATGCAAAACATCGGCATGACAAGTATCAAACCTATTCTGTACAAGGGAGTTGAAATCGTTCCTATTCAATTTCTTAAAGCGGTATTACCCGATCCGGGTACGCTTGGAGAAGACTATACGGGCGAAACTTCGATAGGCTGCCGTATTCGCGGTTTGAAAGACGGAAAGGAACTTACTTATTATGTATATAATAATTGCAGTCATCAACAGGCGTATAAGGAAACCGGAGCGCAGGGCGTAAGTTATACGACAGGCGTTCCCGCAATGATTGGCGCAAAAATGTTCCTGCTGGGCGAATGGATAAAACCGGGCGTCTGGAATGTGGAAGAGTTTGAGCCGGACAGGTTTATGCA
>JAISKQ010000314.1 GCA_031260865.1 Prevotella sp. | reverse complement strand
CTTTGTTTATACCCATTGCCGACTATTGGCTGTTGGTGGATAATTCCACCGATCCGTTCAGGATGATAGCCGAAGGCAAAAAGACAAAAATCATAGATATTCAGGATGAAGAAATATTCCTATACCTGAAAAACGCATCTGCTGAATGACTTACGAAGCTGAAAAAATAAAGCCTTACTCCTCTGACGAAAACAAGGGGGTACAAGTCGAACGTATGTTCGATTCCATCGCTGAAAATTACGATACGCTCAATCATACCATGTCGATGGGCATTGATAAAGGCTGGCGTAAGAAAGGCATACGGATGCTAAAGAAAATCAATCCGCAAAGCATACTTGACATTGCCACCGGAACAGGCGACTTGGCGGTGCAGGCTTACGATATATTGAAGCCACAATCGATACTGGGTATCGATATTTCGGAAGGAATGATGAATGTAGGACGGCAAAAAGTCGCTAATGACGGATTGTCCGATAAAATCAGCTTCGACAGGCAGGATTGTATGGCTTTGGAATTACCTGACAATTCTTTTGACGCGGCTATGGTCGCGTTTGGCGTAAGAAACTTTGAAGACTTGGATAAGGGCTTGCAAGAGATACTCCGCGTGCTGAAACCGGGAGGTCAACTGATGATTTTGGAATTATCCACACCCGAATATTTCCCGATGAAACAGGCTTATTGGTTATATTCAAGACTGTTTATTCCAACGATAGGACGCTTAATCTCAAAAGATAGAACGGCATATTCCTATCTGCCCAAATCGATAGAAGCATTTATTCAGGGAAAAGAAATGGTTGATACTCTTCTTAAAAACGGATTCAGGGAGGCTTCCTGTAAGACTTATACGTTTGGTGTCTGCTCCATGTATCTGGCGGGTAAATAGCTTTTTATCAGAGGAAATCGATACACCATTGATCAAAGACGTCCAACGAATTTATTCCGTGCCGACATATTCCTTTTCGTATTTTATCTATTGACTTCTCTTGACCAAGGCTCGTTTTGGAATAAAAACAGTCGGCGAAACAGATTACTTTTTCTTCGATGCTGACCGGACGCATATCACGGCGAGGCAAGGGCAGATTCTCCATTTCTATATCTTGTAACGAAATGCCTATCCCCGTGTGTCTTTCGCATACAAGCCCATGCGACGGAAGTCCTTCAGCGTCGAGCATTTCCCGTCCCAAATAACCGTGACATACATAAGGCACTATTCCGTGACACTGAATAGAGGGGGCGTTTGTCAAGAAAATACCTATGTCGTGCAGCATCGCCGCTTCCCTCACAAAGTCGGCATCAATTTTTAATTCGGGATGTTTCTTTGCTATCGACAGGGCTTTATTCATCACATCTGTACTATGACTAATCAATATATTATATAGATCAGAGTTTTTTTTATAATATTTCTCTATAATAATAAGGGGATTCATATCTATAACTTGAGGTAGTGAACCTATTTATTATTTTGATTGACTAATTAGCATATTAAATACTCGTTGTTACTTGTTGAACAAAAAATTATGTAAATTTGTAGCATATTCATTTAGGTGGATTCAATATAAAACAGACCTTTTAAAAAAAGGTCTTTGGCATTCGTACAATTTCCATATATGTCAGTTGCGTAAAGATAGATAAAAAAAATTGAACGATAAAAAAATAATAATGCAAAAAAATCGGTTTATCCTAAATATTAGGAGACATTCATATTAAACCTATATAATATATGTCTGATAATAACAATAATACATGCCCGCTTTGTGGAAAAGAAACACAAGATAATGAACCTTTCTGTCGTGATTGTCAAGAGATTGCTCGTGCTTCATTTTCGGAAGATCTTCTTGCCCATGAAGAGCCATCTGTCGCCCCGACGGATGAAGTTGTAGAAAAAAGAATTGTGGAAGAAGACGAGGAAAGCATTGCCGATGAACCGGAGACTGAGAACGCTATGGACAACAACACCGAAAGCTTTTCAAAAAGAAATAAGAAGTCGCTTATATTCTTGGGCGTGGGGATATTCCTCCTCATACTGACGGGAGCCGCGCGGTCGTACTTTTTCTTGCAGAATAAGAATGCCGAAGAGACCGAAATAGCTTATTGGAATCAATGTATAGAAAGTGATACCCCTTTGGATTACTCAAAGTACCTGGTACAATATCCGAATGGAAAGTTTAGCGAAGATGCCTATCGCAAGATAGTGGAACTGCGTGAAAATGAACGTAACGCATGGGATAAACTCCGTAAAGCAAATGATATAGACGCCTTGTTCGCTTTCTTGACCGATCACCCTGAAACCCCTTACATCAGGAATATACGGTATGCGATAGACTCCTTGAGCTGGATAAAAACGCAGCAAGAGAATACGGCGGAGGCATATCTCGCTTACATCAGGAACGTGGAGTTGGGTCGTCTCAATGGGGATTATGAACAATTGGCACAGGATAAGTATGACTATCTCAGTCAATTAAAGACACCGGAAGGCGAGGAACTTAACGAGGTAAAGAAAATTGTCAAGGATTTCTTTAAGGCGCTATCCTCAAATAATAGCAAAGAGGTGCAAATGTTATCGATGGATACGCTGAACCGATTCTACACCTCGGAACAAATGCTAAGCAAAAATATCGTTGATTTATTAAAGACGAATCAAAAGAGGGATAAAATACAAAATACCCTTTATACGCCTGTAACAGAATCCATCGACGCCATAGTGGATAATAAAGGTATCTATTTCATTACGTTACTTGTGAAGGAAGAGAGAACTTATATTGATAAAAAGAAGAAAAAAGCACTTTCTCAATCAACCCTTAATATCGAACTCAACGGTAAGCGGCTGCAAGCTATATCGAAGAGGTAGGTGTAAGTCAATAGTCAACAAAAGTCCATCGCTCGCGTTAGACTATAAACTTTTGTGAGTGAGGCAGATAGGGTATACCTAATCAGAGGTTCTTAATTCGTGCATCATCAAATCTTCAATTACTTTTGTCAATTCATCAATCGTCATTTCCCGGGTCATGCCGAAAAAATGGGGGGCGCCGTAAAAAGTTAAGGGCTTTGGATCAATGGCTTACATATCAATAAATATATTTAACTTTTCACAACATAAATTAATGCTTGCGAACGGCTAAAAACCGTCATCTCTTTTTTACAAAATTATCTAATATATGAGTTGGAAGTTTTGAGTTTTGAGTAATAAGTTGCAAGAATAGTTGCAAGTTACGAGAAAGGAGAATGACACGAAGCGATGATGACTGTAAAGTGTTACTTTTGTCACCTTTTAAAGTTTTGAGTTATGAGTAGTAAGTAATGAGTTTACAAGAGTTCTAACATGCCAGCAAACTTGAAATCTTGAACTCTAATAAACTAAGAAAACTGTTACTTTTGTCACCTTTTTTGAACAATAAATCATTCGCGGCGCGGTGCGATGATTGAAGAGGTCTTTGAAATGATGGAGTAGTTACGAGTTACAAGTAATAAGTTTTGAGTTTACAAGTATACTAAAATTATAGAACTCTTGTACACTTGAACTCTAGTAAACTACTTACTAAAAACTGTTACTTTTGTCACTTTTTTAAGTTTTAAGAGCCCACTGGTTCAATTTAATGCGTCATCGAGGTCTTGTCGTGCGTCAGCCAACGCCGTTTACTTCATGGACGGGGCACCCGCAGGGCGAAAAAGGCGTAAAACGAAAACGTGTTTGAGCTTATCCGCCGATTCGTGTTTAGCAAAGTTTAGAGCGAGTTT
>JAISKQ010000219.1 GCA_031260865.1 Prevotella sp. | reverse complement strand
CTCTTTTTTCGTCCATTTTTAGGCTCTTTTTGTCTAATTTATCCTTTCACTCAGCTCAAATAGCCCGCTATTATCGCTTCGCGGAAGAACAAATTATCCTAAAAATAGCTCTAAAAATTAGGCCGAATAAAATTTAAACAGTTTCTTAATATTAAGCTTATTCTGATTCAAAGACGAACATAAAATCCGTACCTGTTTTCAGATGCCCGATATTTGTCTAATTTTCATTGAGCTAAAGATTACACCCCTGCGGGCAAACGACATCATACCGGCGTTATTTTTTCCCGGTAATATTGCCTCTTACTTTTGTCAGAAATTTCAACATCTCCGCGCTGTCTTTCTTCTCTATGATTTCCAAAAGATGTTTCAGTTCGGAACGGATACCTTCTACCTGAGCCGGAGTATGCGGATTGAAAAGGATTTCGGTCAGCAGAAAATCATCTTCGGACAAAAGTCCCTCCGCTATATTCATGTGGCGTTTGAAAGTAGTGCCCGGAGCGTCCTGATGCTTCATCACGGCGGCAAACACAAGGGTAGAGGCGAAAGGTATGGATAAGGAGTAAGCGATTGTTTCGTCATGCTCCTCAAAGGTGTATTCAAACACGTTCAGCTTGAGGTTGTTATATAAATCTTTAAAGAATATCTTCCCCCAGTGATTCGATTCGGAAATGACGATGGCGCTTTGGGTACTCAGGTCGGTCAAGTTGGCGAATGTAGGGCCAAACATAGGGTGGGTGGAGGCGAAAGGTCGCCCTGTTTTTTGATAGAACTCTTTCAATCCTGTTTTTACGGACGCGATATCAGATAATATGCAAGTTTCGTCAAGGTATGGCAATACCATTTCGAAAGCCTGAATGGTATATTTTACAGTTGCCGCGTTGATGACAATCTCGGGATTAAAATCTTTTATTTCTTCCGGATTGCTCATTCTGATTACGTTATAGACAAATCGAAGACGTTTGGGATCAATATCAAAAATAGCGACTTCGTGCTCGAAACTTAATACATCGGTAAAAAAGGAACCCATCTTTCCGGCTCCAAGTATCAATATTTTCATATGATAATAATTTTGATTTTAGTTGCCATATGGAACTCGCATGATTTTTATTATCATGGACTTTGGTGATTTGACAAAAATCAGGCTTCGTTTCATATTTTTATTTTAAGATTTAGGCAAAGGTAGTATTTTCTATAACAAATCGCGTTAATGTTTAGGTACTTCGCCGGTCGTCTTTGCTGAAAAAACATATCCGGCGTCTAATGTAATGAATTCTCTACACAAAAACCATACAGAGAAACATATAAGTATTTATCTCGTATGATAGAGGCTACGAAATATACCTGATGACTTGCGGCAGGTCTGAAAAGTCGGGGGTGACATAATCCGTTATGTCCTTCAGTTTCTCCGCCGGGATCGTCGTGGAGACTCCGACAACGCGCATACCCGCGTTTTTGCCCGCGTTTATTCCGTGATAAGAATCTTCAAACACGACACATTCCGAAGGGGATACATTCAGGTCTTCCGCCGCAAGTAAGTAGCACATCGGATTTGGCTTTCCGTCTGTGATGCGCGCGGCGGTAACTTCCGTGTCGAACGCGCCGGATAGATGGATTATTTCCAACGCCCGTTTCATTTTCGTATCTTGCGAACTGGTTACCAGACCCACTCTATATCCATTGTCTTTCAGGTAATTAATGAAATCGATAATGCCATCTACCAACGGAAAATCCATTTGCAGCTCAAAATCGATCAATTCTTTTGCTATCTTCTGTTGTTCTTCTTTCGAGAGATGGCTGAAATGCCTTTTCAGTATGTCGGGAGTTGTCGTTCCTTTCACTTGCATGGCAAAGTTCTTAATTCCAAGGTTATATCTTTCACCCAGCGCGTCAATGTAGATGTCGTATTGAGGTTCGGTATTGGCGATAACTCCATCGAAATCGAAAAGTACAGTGGTTATTTTAGTCATTATCCCAGTTACTAATTGTTTACTGATTTTGTCGCCGCGAAGGTACGCTTTTTCATCCTGAATAACAATCAGGCAGGATAATTGCTTATTCTCTCAAGCGAATATCATCACTAAAAACTGTATCTTTATCTTTTTTATTCTATTTTTGTATAACAGAATAGATTTAACATGAAAAGGATATTCCTGATAGGATATATGGGGGTCGGGAAAACTACCGCCGGCAGAGAATTGGCTCGAAAATTTGGTCTCGATTTCATTGATTTGGATCATTTTATACAGGCAAGGTTTCAGAAGACCATAAGTCAGATATTTGAAGATGTCGGCGAAACCGAATTTAGAAATATAGAACGGAATATGCTGAGAGAGGTAGGCGAATTTGAAAATGTCGTTATCTCTACGGGTGGGGGCGCACCGTGTTTCTTTGATAATATCGATTATATGAATCAGGCGGGGACTACAATCTATCTGAAAGCCGGCGCCGAGTCGTTGGCGTCAAGATTGAACACATGCAAGGACAAACGCCCGTTGATTAAAGACAAAAACGAACAGGAACTCCTTGCCTTTGTGGTTGATAATTTAGAAAAGAGAGAACCGTTTTATTCAAAAGCTAAAGTTATATTTGAAATAGACAATTTGATAACGCGCGAGGATGTGACTGAATATATCCGGCGATTAATAAGTATATTATGAACTTAAATCCATTTAAGGTTTTTGCGGGCGTCTTCTTATTTATATACTGTGTCTCACTTTCGGCACAAACTAAACACTATAATTTCAATAACGATAAGTCTGAATTATCACTCATTGTGGAAAAAGAAAAGATGAAGCAACTTGTGGTAAAAGCTCCGAGAGGTAAGCACGGGACTCCGCTTCTCGAATTGAAATTATATAAGTTGAATATTAAAGCGGACACGGTTGGCGTTTGGTCGGTATTACCCACCAAAGAAAACGTGTGGAAGCTTACGTTTAATATTCCCGACGCGAAAGGCTTTAAAATTGGGTTCGATGATTTCTATTTGCCCGAAGGGTCGTTATTGTATGTATATAATAAGGAAAATTCGAAAAGCGCGGTTGTTTACAAGCATGATGATAATCCGAAAGGCGGATCGTATTCGATAGAAAATCTGAGAGGAGACAATGTCGTGTTGGAATATGTGGCTTCCACGACAGGGCAGAAACCCCGGTTGCTTATAGCTGACATAGGCTATAAATATTTGGATGATCAGGGTAATCCTATCGGCGGCTTTGGAGACCCGGCAAATTCCTGTATGATTGATATTAATTGTCCTGAAGCTAATCTTTGGAGCAAACAGAAAAAAGGTGTGCTGCGGCTGAGGGTCAATAATTCTTTGTGTTCGGGTACGCTTGTTAATAATACAAATGAAGATAAAACACCTTATGTGTTAACGGCGTATCATTGTTTCCAGAATGTGGCGGCGGAAGAAATCGCCAACACGGAGTTTTTCTTTGATTATGAAAAGGAAGAATGTGAAGGAGTAGATAGGCCTACGTATAAGTATCACAAAGGGGCTGAATCATTGGTGCTTAATCCGTTGGCGGATGGTTCCGACGGAGCCTTGTTGAAATTATCCGAACCCATCCCTGACAAATGGGATGTATATTATAACGGTTGGGACAGAAGCGGCGATGGCAATGCTGTGACAAGCGGGGCTGTGATACACCATCCTCGAGGCGATGTGAAGAAAATAACGTTCTATGATAAGCCTTTGACCTCCGGCAAGTGGGATACGGGGAATCCCGACGGATCATATTGGGTAGTCAGCTATTCGTTGGGGTCAACCGAGGAAGGCTCTTCCGGCGCGCCGATCTTTAATCAGGACGGATTGGTTGTCGGCACGCTGACCGGAGGCAACAGCAGCTGTTCCACGCCCGCGTCACCCGATTATTACGGAAAGTTCCGGTATCATTGGGATCAGTCGGCGGACGCCGATTTGCATATGTCTAAATATCTTGATCCGAATAACAGGGGTGTTACCCGGTTAGAGGGATTAAGCGCATTTGACAATAAAAAGCCGGATTTAGGCTTGCATGATATTATAGGATATATTGAAAATGATATTTTACGGGTGTACGCGAAAGATTTGATACGGAAAATAAGGGTGATAGACTTGTTTGGAAGCGTGATATACGCTAAATCATCAGGCTTTGTTTCGTCGGTACATGATATTCCTGTCTCCGGCTGGAGTCCGGGCGTTTATATCTTATCGGTGGATATGGACGGTAGATCGACGAAATCTATAAAAATATTGAAATAAATAAAAAAGCTAATTATATAATGGCTAAAACCAAAACGGTATATGTTTGTAACAGCTGTGGCAACGATTCGCCCAAATGGCAGGGAAAATGCCCTGTTTGCGGAGAATGGAATACATACGTTGAAGAAATTATAAGTAAAGATAACCCGGCAAAAAACAGCCTCCACCTTTTTGAGACGTCTAAAGCGAAACCTTTATTGCTGAAAGATGTTGAAACAGGAGAAGAACCCCGTATCGATTTGCATGACGGCGAACTCAACCGCGTTTTGGGCGGCGGACTTGTACCCGGTTCATTAGTGCTGATAGGCGGAGAACCCGGAATAGGCAAGTCAACCCTTGTCCTGCAAACCGTGCTGGGACTGAAGAATATAAAGACCCTGTATGTGTCGGGAGAGGAGAGCGCGCGGCAATTAAAACTGCGTGCCGACCGGATCAATTCCAACAGCGAGAATTGTTATATTGTTTGTGAAACAAATTTGGAACAAGTATTCGTGCATATACGGAATCTAAATCCCGATTTTGTTATTATCGATTCCATTCAGACTATCTTTACGGATGTAGTGGAATCATCGCCGGGCAGCGTGTCGCAGGTGCGTGAATGCTCCGCCGCTATTCTCAAATTCGCGAAAGAGACATCTACACCGGTCGTGCTGATAGGGCATATCAACAAGGAAGGCAGTATCGCGGGACCGAAGGTATTGGAACATATTGTGGATACCGTACTCCAATTTGAAGGAGACCAACATTATATGTACCGCATCCTGCGCAGTATCAAGAACCGTTTCGGCAGTACGGCGGAACTGGGTATCTATGAAATGCGCCAGAATGGGCTTCGCGAGGTCAGTAATCCTTCCGAATTGCTCTTGACGCAGAATCATGAAGGTTTGAGCGGCGTATCCATTGCCGCGGCTATTGAAGGCATTCGTCCCTTCCTGATTGAAACACAGTCCCTTGTCAGCACTGCCGCTTATGGCACGCCGCAGCGTTCTTCCACCGGATTCGATTTGCGCCGTATGAACATGTTATTGGCTGTACTGGAAAAACGCGTCGGCTTTAAGTTAGTACAAAAAGACGTGTTCCTGAACATAGCCGGAGGCTTGAAGGTGAATGACCCGGGCATGGACTTGTCAGTGATTAGCGCTGTCTTATCATCCAGCTTGGATATCTCTATCGAGAAGCATGTGTGTATGACCGGCGAAGTAGGTTTGTCCGGAGAGATAAGACCTGTAAACCGCATCGAACAACGGATATTGGAGGCTGAGAAACTCGGGTTCTCAAAAATACTTCTCCCTCGGAATAACCTGAAAGGTTTTACTTCTAAGGTAAATATCGAAATAGTGCAGGTCCGGAAAGTAGAAGAAGCGTTCAGGCAATTATTCGGATAAAAATATAAAATGATTATGGGATATAATACCCAAATGCAGAAAAACCGTACAACGTCATTGCGAGGGCTTGCCCGAAGCAATCCAA
>JAISKQ010000183.1 GCA_031260865.1 Prevotella sp. | reverse complement strand
GGATATAAGGCGAGCGCCAGCTTCATCTCTCCGCTATCAACACGTTTCTTTAGTTCGCCAAGCCCCCTGATTCCGCCAACAAAGTCGATGCGTTTATCGGATCTCAAGTCTTTAATACCCAAAATGTTATCCAGTATATACTTGGAAGATATGGTAACATCCAACACGTCTATTGGATCATCATCGTTATATGTTCCTGATTTTGCCGTCAGGCTATAACATTTACCATCCAGATAAATGGAGAAATTATGCAGTCCGGCAGGGGCAACAATGTCTGTTCCTTTTTCTTCTATTGTAAAATGGACTTCCAATTTCTTCAAAAATTCGGTTACAGTCAAACCATTCAGGTCTTTCACCAAGCGGTTGTAATCTATTATATTTAACTGGTTGCCGGGGAAGCACACAGCCATGAAATAGTTGTACTCTTCATTCCCTTTATGGTTTGGATTCTGTTTGGCTTTCTCTGCTCCTACAAGTGCAGCGGCAGCAGAACGGTGGTGTCCGTCGGCAATATAAAGGTCAGGTATCGTCGCGAATATTTCTGTGATTCTCTTTATAGAGTCTTTATCCTTGATTACCCAGAAGTGATGTCCTACTCCGTCAGCCGCCGTAAAATCGTACTCAGCAGGTAGAGAAATGACCTTTTTCACTATCTTATCCAATTCATCGTTGTCGGGGTAAGCAAAGAATACAGGCTCAATATTAGCATTGTTTATTCGTACATGCTTCATACGGTCTTCTTCTTTATCTCTGCGGGTAAGTTCGTGTTTTTTTATCTTACCGCTCATATAATCATCCACATGCGAACAGACCACAAGTCCATATTGTGTTTTTCCGTTCATTGTTTGAGCATATACATAATAGTACTCTTCAGCGTCTTGCACGAGCCATCCTTTTTCCTGAAACTTATTAAAGTTATGTACAGCACGGTTATATACATCCGGATGGTGTTCGTCGATTATCTCTTCAAAATCAATTTCCGGTTTTATGATTCTGTACAAGGATTTTTCATTTCCTTCAGCCTCAAGTCGGGCTTCCAATGAACTGAGTACATCGTATGGACGTGAAACAACTTCTTTGACAATACTTTTAGGAGGTCTGACTCCTTTGAACGGTTTAATTAAAGCCATGATATTTCTATTGTTTTTTAATTTATAAGGTTAATAATTTTTCACCTGATATTTAAAGTCTTTAAACTTACGTTTTATTACCTGCAAATATATAAAAACAATGAAAACAAGCATATTTATAAGTAAAAAAAATATGATTAGAAACAAAAAAAAACATTTTGACAATATATTTACTAATATTTCGCGCTTCTCTTTACCTTCTATTTGTCATTAAATTAAAAAGAAGAGCTTAATATTAGTCATTAATGATGATGCAATGATAAAAGTCATTAAGGCGAAATAATCATGTTAAAATAAATATTTAACAGACTTATTGTATAATTACAAAGATTATTTCCTCGTTAATTCTTATTTTTGCAACTACTTTTATTTATTAAAATTAATATTAAATGAAAAAACTAATATTTACAGGAATTTTAGCATGCTGTTCTGTTGCTCTGATAGCCCAGAATATATCAGAGAAGGAACTTCAGGAGATACAATCAAACTTTAAGAAAGATGCTCCGACAAAAGCCATCCAGAACATTTTAACCACCAATGCCAATATTACGGCGAATGCTTTAAATAGTGAATTGGATGGCAAAATTGATCACTTTTTCAAATACAGGGTAAATGTAAAAGGCATCACCGATCAGAAAAGTTCCGGTAGATGCTGGATGTTTACATCCATGAATGTATTGCGCCCATCCATTATGGAAAAATATAATCTGAGTGAGTTTGATTTTTCACACAATTATCTTTACTTCTGGGATATCTTCGAAAAGTCAAATCTATTCCTCGAAAATATAATAGGAACAAGTAATGAGCCATTTGATAACAGAACCATAGAGTATCTCTTTAAATCACCGGTGAGCGATGGCGGCGTATGGAATCTATATTACAACCTTGGTGAAAAGTATGGAGTTGTACCTCAGTCAGTAATGCCGGAGACTGCCCATTCCAACAACACCAGGCAGATGCTCAATCTGATTAATGAAAGGCTTCGAAGCGGAGCATACAATATACGGGAACTTGCTGTGTCCGGCAAGAAAGTCGAATATCTGAGATCGGAAAAAACAATCATACTGAAAGATGTGTATCGTATATTGGCTCTCTGCCTCGGCGAACCACCAAAGCAATTTACATGGAGATATAAAGACAAGAACGGCAGTATTAAAGAACTCAGCAATTATACTCCTCAACAGTTTTATAAGGAGATAACCCCTGCCGACTATTCTCCAGATAACTATATTATGATAATGAACGACCCTACACGTGAATATTATCAATTGTATGAGATTCAGAATTATAGGAATACCATAGAAGGGGTTAACTGGATATATTTGAATCTACCTAACGATGACATAAAAAAAGCCGCGTTAGCTTCTATCCGTAACAATGAAGCCATGTATGCTTCATGTGATGTAGGTAAACAACTGAACAGAGA
>JAISKQ010000110.1 GCA_031260865.1 Prevotella sp. | reverse complement strand
TTCAAGGTGTTTCCCGGATTACAGGATACATGGCAAAATATACTGTGGATCATTATCCTGCTCACTATCACCGTAGGTAATTTATTCGCGCTTCGCCAAAAGAATATGAAACGCTTCCTTGCCTTCTCGTCCATATCGCAGGCAGGATACATTATGTTAAGCGTGTTTACAGGCACGGCGGCAGGTATGTCGGCGGCTATATTTTATGTATTTGTCTATATCTTTTCCAACCTTGCCGCGTTCGGCGTGATTTCGGCGATAGAAGACAAAACAGGCAAAGTAAGCATGGATGATTACGACGGGCTGTATAATACAAACCCTAAGCTGGCTTTGGCTATGATGATAGCCATGTTTTCGCTTGGAGGTATTCCGTTTGCCGCCGGATTCTTTAGTAAGTTATTTGTATTCATGGCGGCGATGCAACAGGGGCAAACCTTGCTTGTGTTCTTGGCTTTCCTGAATACGGTAATATCTTTGTATTACTATCTGCTGGTAGTGAAATCGATGATTATCAAAAAATCCGCCTCGCCGATTGAAAGGCTCGATACCGATGGCTATATGAAAGTTTCTTTAGTGCTTTCGATGGTCGGTATCTTTTTGGTTGGTGTAGTCAGCTGTTTCTATGAATATATAGCGAGCGTAGGCTTTGGTATATATTAAAGATTATTAAATAATAAACGTATATTGACAGAAGGGCTTATCTTTGGTTCTTCTGTTGAATTTTTTATAAAAAAGTCTAAACTTATGAATCTGTCTATACTATTACAAGCTGCCGAACCTATAGTTGAGATGGCAGAACAAACAGTTCAAACGGCGTCTGAAGAAAGCTATTTGAACCTTGTGCTTAAAGGAGGTTGGATTTTACTTCCCATATTCCTATTGTCATTATTAGCGATTTATGTAATCATAAACAAATGGTTGGTTATAAATCGTTTGGGCAAAAAAGACACGATGTGGTTATCCCGGGTTATAGAGCTTATCAATGAAGGACGAATCGATAAAGCGCTGAAATTCTGTGTTGAACGTCCTTACGCGTCCGCGAAAGTTATCGCGGCGGGACTGAAAGAATTTGAACTGAGCGATAAAGAAATAGAAGAATCGATGGAAGTGGAAGCTCATCAGCAAATTAGCATATTGGAAGATAAGCTAAACTGGGTGGGTATAACATCTTCAATCGCGCCGATGCTCGGATTTTTGGGTACAATATTTGGAGTTATAAAAATATTTTACGATATTGCAAAGACAAATGATCTGGCGATAGATACTATCTCGACAGGGTTGTACCAAAAAATGATATGTTCCGGCGCCGGTTTGTTGGTAGGTATCATAGCCTATTCTGGATACTATTTGCTCAACGGACGCATCGATAAAGTTGTTGTGAATCTGGAAAAAGATTCCAATGACGTTATGAAAGCTATACGAGCCTATAAAAGAGGCATAACAGAAGCAGCATAACTGTTTTTTATAAAAAAGAAGAAAATGAAAATAGAACGTAGGAAAACAAGAACGGCGGAAGTTTATACAGCCTCTTTGAATGATATTATGTTTTTTCTGCTGTTGTTCTTCCTTATTATATCCACTATGGTAACCCCCGCCGCTATAAGGGTGTTGCTGCCAAATGCCGCGTCGTCCGAAAAAGTGGTGACGAAGAAAAATATAAATCTGATTATAACACGAGACTTAAGATATTATATCAACGACAAAGAATTAGCGAAAGAAGATTTGGAATCCGCGTTGGATTTGGTTTTGAAAGATGAAAAATCCCAAAATCCGGATGTGGATATAAATGTATTACTACAAGCAGACAAATCGTTGAGCCTGCAAGATGTAGTGGATGTTATTGATATAGGCAATAAATTACAGGTGAAGATGATCCTTTTTACCCAGAAACCTGAATAATATAGAAAGGACTGTTTTATTAATAAAATAAGTGATAAAAGGTAAAATTATTCACTTATTCATGCAACATTTCCACAAGGAATGCGTCTCTAAAATGAAGCTTAACCAATATGAATGAACTGCAAATGATAGCAGGCTGCAAGGAACAAAAGCGGGAAGCTCAAAAAATGCTTTACGAAGCTTACTCTCGTAAGATGTATGGCATTTGCTTACGTTATAGTTCCGACTCTGACGCCGCGCAGGATTTGTTGCAGGACGGATTCATCAAAGTTTTCGCGAACATTAGCTCTTTTCAAGGGAAAGGTTCGTTTGAGGGTTGGTTGAAGCGCGTTTTCATAAACAAGGCTTTAGAAAACTTAAGAAAAAAGAAACATTTAATTCAATCTTCGGAAGATGTTCAAAATCTTCCTGAAATAGTGGATGAATCGACAGAGGACGATCAATTATATAAAATATCTGAAAAAGAGTTGCTCAATATGGTTCAAGAATTGCCGAAAGGTTATTCTACAGTTTTTAACTTGTACGCGATAGAAGATTATTCTCATAAAGAAATCGCGGATATGCTCGGCATAAACGAAGGTACTTCCCGTTCGCAATATGTCAGAGCCAGGCAGATATTGCAGGAAAAAATAAAACAATACGTAAATAAACAGATGTAAAGATGATGGAAGACAAAGACATAATAAAAGATCTATTCTCCTCAAAGTTGAAAGACTTTGAACCGGAGGTACCTGCGTCCGTATGGGGCGGGTTGGATCAGCTTTTGTCTCAGCAGTCCGCGCCTGCCGACTCCTCATCGTCATCCGCTAAAAAATCTTTGATAAAAACGGCTTTAATCGTAGCCGGACTCGTGGCGGCGGTAGTCGCGGGCGTTTTGTTTATACCAAACTCGGGAAATATTACAGATGAGCCGGTTATAACTGTAAATGAAGAACCCGGCAAGGCCGTTGATACAGCCGCTATCAACCCAATCCCTGAACCTATTGTAGAACCTGTGATTACAAATCCTGCGATAGCTCGTGCAAAAGAGATAAAAGAACAACCTGTAAAGCTTCCTGAACAGAAAGAACAACCGGTGAAGATCGCGGAACAAAAGGAAGAACCAAAAATAGAGCAAGAGACTAAAAAAGAAGAGATAAAGCCTCTTGTAAAGAAAGACGAGCCGTTGTTGGCGACTGATAACACTACCGGAAAATTGTTGCTTCCGAAGAAAAAATCAACTTCAAGTGGTTTTTCCCTTAGCGCTTCGGCTAATTCGAGTTTATTGGCATATAATGAGAACGAAAACGGTAGCGGGCTGCTGTTCTCGAAATATGAAAGGAGCGCGGTATTTAGCGCGGAAGTGGATAAAGAAAATAAAGAGTCTGAGGTACAACATCGAATACCGATTTCCGTGGGAGTGAGAATCTCAAAAGGAATCGCCTCGAACTTGTCGTTGGAAACAGGAGTGGTTTATACTTATTTATCTTCCAAATTGTCCTCAAACAGCGCGTTTGAATTGGAAGAAAATCAATATTTTCACTATTTGGGAATTCCTTTAACGTTGAATTATACATTCATTGAATTGGGTAAGACGAAGTTTTATCTGTCGATAGGAGGTATGGTGCAAAAAGACATAAAAGGAAAATATGAAAGCAAAATGGGCTTCTCTGAAAAAAGTAATAATATTGGAGACGCGGCTTTGGCTAACATCGTGTACTATAGCGAACCTTATTACATCAGAGAGTCTATAAAACAACCTAATTTACAATTTTCCGCGAACGCGGCTGTAGGAATCGCGTATCCTATCTATAAAAAATTGTATCTTTACGGAACAATTGGCGGCGCTTATTATTTTGATGCCGGAAATAAGTACCATACGATATATTCGGATCAAAAAATTCAGTTGGATCTGAATATGGGTCTAAAATTTGATTTTTAACAATTAAAAATAAAAGAAAAAATATGAAAACATCAATGCTTAAATTGATTTGTTGCGTGTTCTCCATCGCTTTTTTATTCTCCTCGTGCTTAGGCGAAACCAATACCGAAATAGAGGTCGTCGCCGATTATGCTTATATAACAACGCTTGGATCCGGTGTTCAGGTAGCGGCGGTATCGGGACAAGGGAATGGTCCTATGTATGTGACTTCTCCGCAAATAGCTACTTTGCAAAGAGGACAGTGCTATACATTAGGATATAAGATTTCAAACACTTCTTCCGCGTCCGGATATTATGTGGCGGAAGATTTTGGCGCGAAAGCCGTAATGTTGAATCAGACAATGGGACATCCTACTGCTCCATCGGAGGAAAACGATTATCTGCCTACTTCTTTTGGCGTGTTATTTTATGACTATGGATTGCTTACAACAACTTATCAAAGTTTCTTTGGCGACAGGTGGATTTTTGGAGCGAAAGCTTCTTTAAGAGATAAAGATGATCCTTCCATGGAATTTTATTATGACCCTAATAACCAAAAAGAAGAAGTGAACGGGCAGATGGGAGAGATAGGTGATAATAAAATCATTATAGATGTCCGTTTCAAAAGGACAAATTCCGGCGACGGCGCTGAAGCAAGTACAAATGTGATGTGCGTGGGAGATTTGTCTTATATAAAGTATTCTTTCCAGACAAGCGGTCATTTTAATGATAACGGTCAAAAAAGCACACCAATACCAATAAAGTTCCGTTATACCAGATTGGACGGTAGCGGAGCTAGCGCTGTGGGAAAAACGGAAACGATTGGAAATTGGAGCACCGACTCTGCCTCAGCTATGTTTGTATTCAATTATGTTAAAGAATAAAATTTAAACAGGCTCTTAATACTTGATATAAAGATGAGACGCGGTGATGATGACCGCGTCTTTTTTTTTGTGAGCCACTTCCCAACTCTTCCAAAGATGAGGAGAAACAGTATTTCTATATTCTATAGATGGTGTAATGCGTTTAAAATAAAACTTGGCGAACAAGTAAAAATACACATAGTATTAAATAAATGCTATTTTTATGTTAATTTATTATTAATAATAAAAAAAATACTTTTATTTTTGTTTTTGACAAATAGTGAAAAGGAAGATATGTAGCCGATTATCTTGAAAATACGTATTGCTAAAATCTAAATAAATGATAGCAGATATAACGAAACATTATGCTGCTATCATATTTTATTAATCATCATCTTAGAATAACGAATAATATGAAAAACATTATTTTAATTTTATTATGCTTGTTGCCATTTGTTTGTAATGCTCAGGATAAAAGCGGATTAGCGAACATGAATATGAGTGTTACTTATCATGCCGATTATGTGAAAAACACAATGGACATGAATAAGAAAAGACCCGACAGAATGATACTTAGGATAAGCGGACAATCGTCGGAATTTTATAGCCTTTTATCCGATAGGCGGAGAGTTATTCAGGACAGTATGCTTTCTATCGGGTTTTCCACGGCTGATATTGAAAAAGAAAAAGCAAAAATTCCACGAAGTACACAATATTATAGAGTATATAAAAATTATCCGAATAAAGGAAGGTTGACCTATATTGAACAAATGATTAAACCTTGGTATAGATACGAAGAAACCCTTGAAAGACCCGTCTGGAAATTACAGGATGAAAAAAAAGAGATTATCGGCTATAAATGCCAAAAAGCAACGACACTTTTTAGAGGGCGCGCGTGGATAGTCTGGTTTACAAATGAGATACCGATTTCTGATGGTCCATGGAAATTATGGGGGCTTCCGGGTCTGATTTTGGAGGCGGCGGACGCTAATGATATTTACCATTTTACAGCTTTGGGTATCAAAAAAAATGACAAAACTTCAATCATACAACCTTTGAAAAATCAATATATCAACTGCACTCGAAAAGATTTACATAAATTAAAAGTAGAAGAGGCTAAAGACCCTTTAGCTTTCCTAAACAAATCTTTAGGTCTGGATATGAAGATAAAAGAAGTGGATTCCAAAGGGAAGGAAGTATCATTGGAGAGTAACGAATATATAGGGATGGAAACAGACATAACAAACTAATGAAAGGCTGCTTTGTTCTTATATTATTATGTATAACTCCTTTTTGTATATACTCACAAACCTTTAGCGGGAGAATTATAGAAAAAGAGAATAAAAATCCTCTTGATTTTGTCTCTGTCAGTCTTTTACGAGCCGATAGCATGGCGATAGATTTTACAATGACTGATGAAAACGGAATATTTTTTATAACCAATCCAGATCATAAAGTTCATTATCTTCATTTTTCCTGTTTGGGCTACACGCCACTACTTATTGAAGCAAAGAATTTCAAGAATGGGAATGATTATTGTCTTGAACAATCAGAAATAATATTAAAAGAAGTCGAAGTCACATTTGACCGTATAAAACAAAGTGGAGATACATTGAATTATGTTGTAAGCGGCTTTCGCATGGCTCAAGATCGAACCATTAAAGATGTTCTAAAAAGACTTCCGGGCATAGAGGTGGAAAAAGATGGTAGAATAAATTATGAGGGTACGCCCATTGAGAAATTTTATGTTGAAGGCATGAACCTGACTGACGGGAAGTATAATCTGATAACGAATAATCTTTCAGCGAAAGTAGTTAAAGATATTCAAATATTGGAGAATCATCAGCCGATATCCACTCTCCGTGGAATAGATTTTTCCGATAAAGCTTCATTAAATCTTGTATTGGAAGAAGATGCCAAAAGTAACATGTTAGGCGCCGTGGATTTAGGCGTAGGCTTAGAAAACAATAAAGATAATGTATTATTAGACAATAGATTGCTGGCTATGTTTTTCCTTCCGAACAGGCAAAATTTATCAATGTATAAAAACAATAACAGCGGAAACGACATAACCGAAGAACTCCTGATTCTGACGGCATCGACGATTAAACGGATGGGATATGACGCCGATGAAAAAGATATATTTAATCCCATATCCGTATCTTTAGGAAACATTGATAAGAAGCGTTTTCTTTTCAATGATACTCATTTGTTTACAACGAATCATCTAAAAAAATACAATAAAGAAAAATCGCTTCGAGTGCAAGCGAGTTACCTTTATGACAAGGATAAACAGCGTAGAGAATCTACCTCCACCTATTTTCTGCCGGAAACTAATTTGTCAATAAATGAGGATATACATGCTATCGGCAAGAGAAACGAGATAGAAGGAAATATTGCTTATAATCAGAATGACGAAAAATGTTATATAAATAACACATTCAGGATATTTACGCGTTTTAATACGAATAATGGAAATATAACAGGTAATAATTCGATTCAACAAACAACAAATCTTGATAGGACTACTATATCAAATGAATTTGAATTCATCTATAAAACAAGAAATAATTCAACAATTAGGCTATCAAGTATAAACACCCTTAATAACCTGCCCCAATATATAAAAATATCGCCCGGGTTATATACTGAATTATTGAATGATACCATAGATTATGACAGTATGACGCAAGACGCGAGAATCCGCTCCTTTTATTCTCATACTTATACCTCTTTCTCTCATAAATTATTGGGCTTGAACATAGCGTATAAATCCGGATTAAAAATAAAAAATCAGGCTTTAAGATCTTCTCTTGTTACAACAGGAGCGTATTATCCGGCGCTCTTATCCGACTCCTTGTTTAATCATTTCATATATACGGAAGCAGATGTATACCTTTGCCCTTCGCTTAATTTTCAAAATCTTAGATTTAAAACTAAAATTGAATTGAATACATCATTAAGCAATATATATAGGCATGATTATCTGCGTGATAAAGAAAAGAATAATAATTTAAAACTTATATTCAATCCCTTATTAACTTTCGAGTATAATATAAACGCGTATTATAAACTAACGACAAGATTTAGATATACACAATATTACTCTGATATATACGCGCTTTATCCAAGTTATATTTTTACATCGTATCGATACGCTTCAAGTAAAAATAATGAGTTAGCGACAAGAAAGGCACAGAATTATAATGTTGGCTTTTTTTATAAGAATCCAATGAAAGGTTTTTTCTATAATATAGTTGGATATTTCTCAATAGAGAAAAGGAATTCGCTTACTAAAACAGCATTTAATGGAATATTGCAACAGACAAATAATATAAAAAAAGATGTGTCAAATAATAATTGGGGAATAACGTCCCTCTTAAGTAAGTCTATATCATTTTGGAGAACGCGGTTTAGTTTAAAATATAACCTTTTCAATTTTGGAGATACACGTGTTATATCCGATGTTTTTACGAAATACAGGAATGAATCACATGACGCCTCATTCTCATTCTCTACACAACCTTTTAGACAATTGAACATGGAGTTTGAATCGAAATCCGTATTCGCGCGAATAGAAAAGACATATCCTGAAAAAAATAAATATCCACCTTTGCGCAACGATGCTTTTAAATTAACGATCAACTACATTCCATCTAAAAAAATACAAATAAAATCAACAAATGAATATTATTACAATACATCAATAGATACGCCATTCAAATATCTGTCCGATTTAGCCGTTTCATATTTGATAAAAAATAGTGAGATACAACTATTAGTAAATAATATCTTTAACAATAATAATTATGAATTTGAAAGTCTTGATGCTTTAAGTGAATCTAAAGATATTTACGTTTTACATAATAGACAAATTTTGGTAAAATACCTGTTTAATTTTTGAAATAGAATAAATGTCTTAGAAACTGGTTGAATTTTTATTGGTTCAATTGCATTAGTCGTTTTTCGCGACTCGGCATAATAAGAATGTATTCCGCTTCTGCTCTTGCTACTCAAAACGTTATATATCATTGTACTAATGCCCCGTCGCGGTCTCGTCGTGCGTCAGCCAACGCCGTTTACTTCATGGACGGGGCACCCGCCGGGCGAAAAAGGCGTAAAACGAAAACGTGTTTGAGCTTAGCCGCCGATTCGTATTTAGCAAAGTTTGGAGCGAGTTTTTTCGATTAGCCTTTAAGCCCGTAGCGGGTCGGCCTATGAAGTGGGCGTTAAAGCGTTTTTGCTTCCTTTTGCGGCTTTGGGCAAAAGGAAGGCAAGCAATCTGTGATTGCGCGCAGTAAAAAAT
>JAISKQ010000089.1 GCA_031260865.1 Prevotella sp. | reverse complement strand
GAAAGGAAAATGTACCTTTGGAATTGATGATTCGCACATGGAATAACAACAATAAATTATATATTTCGGTAGAAGACAATGGCATAGGTATAAAGAAAGAATACGTAAAGAAAATTTTCGAGCGATTTTATCGTGTATCTACCGGAAACAGGCACGACGTCAAAGGATTTGGATTGGGATTAGCCTATGTAAGAAAGATTATAGAAGATCACAAAGGAACAATAAAAGCGGAAAGTGAGTTAGATAAGGGAACTAAATTTATTATCTGCTTACCCATAATGAAGACTAAAGATTAAAACTTAAGGAACAATAACATATAATAAATTGTAAACGATTAGATTATGGAAGAAAGATTAAGATTATTTTTATGTGAAGATGACGAAAACTTAGGTATGCTACTAAGGGAATATCTTCAGGCTAAGGGTTACGATACAGATCTCTACATTGATGGAGAAGTTGGTTATAAAGGCTTTCTTAAAGAAAAATATGACCTTTGCATATTGGACGTTATGATGCCTAAAAAAGACGGTATCACTCTGGTAAAAGAAATCAGGGCTATCGACACAGAAGTACCTATCATATTCCTGACCGCCAAAAACATGAAAGATGATATTCTTGAAGGTTTTAAAGCCGGCGCTGACGACTATATTACCAAGCCGTTCAGTATGGAAGAATTGGTGCTCCGTATTGAAGCTATATTCCGTCGCGTGATAGGTAAAAGAACCAAAGAACAACAAATCTATCAGTTTGGAAATATGAACTTTGATACTCAAAAACAAATATTGACTATCAATGGTGAAAACACTAAATTAACGACAAAAGAAGCTGAACTATTAGCTCTGTTATGTGCTCATGCAAATGATATTCTTGAACGAAATCACGCGTTAAAACAAATCTGGGTTGACGACAATTACTTCAACGCGCGCAGTATGGATGTGTATATCACCAAATTGCGTAAGTTATTAAAACCCGACCCAAGCATCGAAATCATTAATATCCATGGTAAAGGATATAAATTGATAGCCCCGGTGAACGAAGAAATAGAAGGAGCTGAATAAAAAATTAACATTATATTAATTAACGAAAGCTATGTTTACATAAAAGCATAGCTTTCGTTTTTTTTTATAACTTTGAACCTCAATAAAAGATAAAGGAAAATGAAACAATATCACGATTTGCTAAAACGCGTACTGGAAGAAGGAACATATAAAAGCGACCGTACAGGTATAGGAACAATCAGCATTTTCGGGCATCAAAGCCGCTATAATTTAGCTGATGGATTTCCGGCGCTGACAACAAAAAAATTACATTTAAAATCCATCATATACGAATTGCTTTGGTTTCTGGCAGGAGATACCAATGCTAAATACCTGCAAGACAACGGAGTCCGCATCTGGAACGAATGGGCGGATAAAAATGGAGATTTAGGTCATATCTATGGCTACCAGTGGCGTTCATGGCCCGACTACAACGGAGGTTTCATCGACCAAATAGCAAATGCGGTGGACACCATTAAAAACAATCCCGATTCGCGCCGTATCATAGTCAGCGCATGGAATGTGGCCGACCTCCCGCAGATGAACCTCCCACCCTGCCATGCGTTTTTCCAGTTTTATGTGGCTGATGGAAAACTCAGCCTGCAACTCTATCAACGAAGCGCCGATATATTCTTGGGCGTTCCGTTCAATATCGCCTCTTATGCCTTATTGCTGAAAATGATGGCGCAGGTAACAGGCTTGCAGGAAGGAGATTTTGTACACACACTTGGCGATGCGCATATATACACCAATCATCTGGAACAGGTAAAATTGCAATTAACCCGTGATTTTCGCCCGCTTCCGCGTATGATAATCAATCCGGATGTAAAGAGTATTTTCGATTTCAAATACGAAGATTTCGAGCTTGAAGGGTATGATCCTCATCCACATATCAAGGGGGAAGTAGCTGTATAAAATATATCGCAGAAAAAATACCATATAATTTTTGCTAATTCACTGATATTTTGTAATTTTGCAAGCCGATTATTACGAAATAAAGCGTAAATAATTGATCTGTAAGCCGTTATCGCTTATTATATCTTAGCTCAATAAGCGGATAATAGTTGTGCAGATCAAAAAGTCATTAACCAAATTAATTTTTAATTAAGTGGATACTTTAAGTTATAAGACCATTTCAGCGAATAAAGCAACAGCTCAGAAAGAATGGGTTGTGATTGACGCAACAGGCCAAACGTTAGGACGCATGGCTTCCAAAGTGGCAAAACTTCTGAGAGGGAAGTACAAACCAAGTTATACTCCGCATGTTGACTGTGGCGACAATGTTATCATCATCAATGCTGATAAAGTTGTATTAACAGGAAACAAATGGAACGACCGCATTTATCTGAGATATACAGGTTATCCCGGAGGACAAAGAGAAGCAACTCCTGCTGTTTTGCTGGAAAAAGGAGCCGATCGTTTAATGCATAAAGTAGTAAAAGGAATGTTGCCTAAAAATCGTTTGGGTGCGGCTCTTTTAAGAAACCTTTATGTATATGCAGGAACTGAGCACAAACATGAAGCTCAACAACCAAAAACAATAGATATTAACGCTCTTAAATAATAATTAATGGAAGTAGTAAATGCAATAGGAAGACGCAAAGCTGCTGTAGCTCGCGTATTCGTAAGCGAAGGAACCGGAAAAATTGTTATCAACAAACGTGAACTAGACAATTACTTCCCTTCAACTATTCTTCAATATGTTGTAAAACAACCGCTAAACAAATTAGCCGCTGTGGAAAAATACGACATCAAAATTAATCTGAACGGTGGCGGATATAAAGGACAGGCAGAAGCTGCCCGCCTTGGTATCGCTCGCGCTTTAGTAAAGATTAATCCGGAAGATAAGTCTGCTCTTAGAGCTGAAGGATTTATGACTCGCGACCCACGTGTTGTAGAACGCAAAAAACCGGGACAACCAAAAGCAAGAAAAAGATTTCAATTCTCAAAACGTTAATTTGGATATTATTTTACCCAATTCGTTTTTGGCGGTATCCGCCGCTTAAAAATGAATTGGTATAAATATAATGATGAGTCGGCCTCATCTCTTCAATTACGTTTAGCATCTAAATTGCCGGGACTTCTTCAATGAACTACCCGACAATTCGTTAACAGAAAAAGAAAGTAAACGAAACAAAAAACTAAAAATGGCAAAATTAGAATTCGACCAATTATTAGACGCCGGCGTACACTTCGGTCACTTAAAGAGAAAGTGGAATCCGGCTATGGCTCCCTACATTTTCATGGAGCGCAATGGTATTCACATCATTGACCTTTATAAAACAATAGCTAAGACAGAAGAAGCCGCCGCCGCTTTGAGACAGATAGCTAAATCAGGTAAAAAAATATTATTTGTCGCTACTAAAAAGCAAGCAAAACAAGTAGTTACCGATTTGGCGTTATCAGTAAATATGCCATACGTGGTAGAACGCTGGCCAGGCGGTATGTTGACTAACTTCCCTACAATCCGCAAGGCTGTGAAGAAGATGTCAACTATCGACAAAATGGTAAAAGACGGAACTTTTGATACTTTGTCAAAGAGAGAAAGACTTCAAGTGACACGTCAACGCGCGAAACTTGAAAAGACATTAGGTTCTATCCAAGACCTGACTCGTCTTCCATCTGCTCTTTTTGTTGTGGATGTAATGAAAGAACACATCGCCGTAAGAGAAGCTAACCGCCTTGGAATACCTGTATTTGCTATGGTGGATACAAATTCCAACCCTGACGATATCGATTTCGTGATTCCGGCAAATGATGATGCCGCCAAATCCATCGAATTAATTCTTGGAAGCCTTTGCGACGCTATCAAAGAAGGTCTTGATGAAAGAAAGATCGAAAAAGCCGACAGCGCGGCTGCTGAAGCACAAGATGAAGAAGGTGGCGCTCCTCGAAGAGAACGCAAATCAAAATCAGGCGCTAAAAAAGCGGTAACTAAAGAAGACCAAGAAGCAATTAATGCTGCTGTAGCCAGCAAATTTGCTAAAGGAGACGAAGAGTAACAATATAAAAGACTAAGAAAATAGCCTCTAAGAAACTCTTCTTAGGGATTGTTTCTTAGTCTTTTTTCTTTTAAAAGAGCAAACAAGTTAACGAAAAGACAAGACACAGGTTCTAAAACACACCTATTATAGGTTCTTGCGAAATTTAATTATAAATAGACTTTAAAACTTGTATCCGGTACCTTTGTTTACTTGCCAACTAACTAAAAAATTATAAACCAAAATAAAAAGGAGAAAAATATGGCAATTTCTATGGCTGATATCCAACACTTGCGCAAAATGACCGGCGCCGGCATGATGGATTGCAAAAACGCTTTAACAGAAGCAGTAGGAGATTTTGACAAGGCAATTGAAATAATTCGTAAAAAAGGACAGGCTTTTGCCGCAAAACGCGAAGACCGCGACGCATCGGAAGGATGTGTACTTGCCGCAACTAAAGGCGACTTTGCTGCTATTGTAGCAGTAAATTGCGAAACTGACTTTGTGGCAATGAATGCCGATTTTGTAGGAATGACAAAATCTATTTTGAATGCGGCGTTGGAAAACAAACCTGCTGACATCGAAGCTTTGAAAGGCATTCAGGTAAACGGACGCAGCATTGCGGATCTGGTTACCGACAGAATGGGTATTACCGGTGAAAAAATGGAATTTAGTGTTTATAAACAAGTTACTGCTCCAACAGTAGTTGCTTATATTCACCCGGGAAACAAACTTGCCGCTATCGTAGGTTTCAACAAACCGAATGTAGATGCGCAGGTAGCCAAAGACGTCGCTATGCAAATCGCGGCGATGAATCCGGTAGCGCTTATAGCCGAAGAAGTTTCTGAAGAAATCAGACTAAGAGAGATGACTATCGCGAGAGAAAAAGCGTTGGAAGCCGGTAAACCGGAAAATCTACTTGACAGAATCGCGGAAGGCGCGCTTCAAAAATTCTATAAAGAATTTACGCTTCTTCAACAAGAATTTATCAAAAACCCAAAACAAACAGTTTCTCAATATCTTGCAGAGCATGATAAAGAATTGGCTGTCACAGGGTTCAAACGCTATACATTGAACGCTGAATAATCAGCTGTAACGATATGGGAAAGTGCAATCAGAAATGGTTGCGCTTTTTTTTTGATTAGTTACCAACCGTCAGCAGCTAACGCCATTTAAACTCCGTGATACTCCGTGTTTGAAAATAAAAAGGTGACAAAAGTAACAGTTTTTCCATTTGATTTCTTTCCTTTTTTCTACTTATAATCAAGACTTACTACTTATAACCTCCCCTTCATTTCATCAAACCTGCTCTCGTTAGAGAGCTTATCTATATAGGCAGTACCTCAGCGTACTGTAAACGAGTATCATCATCCTCTATCCCTTGCCTGCATCGCAGGCAAACTTGTTCATCTAACAAAAAGGTTTGCTCTCTAACGAGAGCAGAGGTTAGCGGTTGACCATTTTTGTACAGTACGCTGAGCGTACTGCCTAGTTAGGTGTGCTCTCTGATGAGAGCCTCTTTAGTCAATACAGCCATCCGAAAGTCCTCCTCCCTTAGTGATTGAGGGTTTTTGTTCAAAAAAGGTGACAAAAGTAACACTTTACAGTCATCATAGCTTTGTGCCATTCTTCTTGTAAACTTGCAAGCTTGTACTCTCAAAACTTTAAAAGGTGACAAAAGTAACAGTTTTCAGGCAACATCGCTTTGTGCCATTCTTCTTGTACACATGCAAGCTTGTAAACTCAAAACTTTAAAAGGTGACAAAAGTAACAGTTTACAGTCATCATCGCTTTGCACCATTCTTCCTGTACACTTGCAAGCTTGTAAACTCAAAACTTTAAAAAGGTGACAAAAGTAACAGTTTTCAGGCAACATCGCTTTGCGCCATTTTTTTCTTGTAAACTTGTAAACTCATTACTCATTACTTATTACTTATAACTTATAACTTTCAACTCATTACTCTCCTATATAAGACAATTTTTAAAAAAAATAGATGACAGAAAAATGAGCAATCAGTATTCTTTTATTCTTAATTTTCCTTAAAAATACACAGACCGTCAGTCCATGCGAGCGGAAGTACTGTTTTTAGTCAACAATCAACATCGCTCGACCTCATTCACTACTCATAATTTCCTTTCTTCACTTTTACTCTCTTTTTCTGCTTGTCGGTGGATATATATAAGTACATCGCCGGTACAATAAAGATTGTCAAAAAAGTAGAGACCAACATACCCCCAACCACGGCAACCCCCATTGCCATACGTCCGTGCGCTCCTTCCGCGTTGGCGAATACCAAAGGCAACAAGCCGAGAATAGTAACGAAGCTGGTCATCAAGATGGGGCGCAGACGCTGAACCGCCGCCCCCTGTATAGCTTCAAGCTTGCTCATCCCCGCTTCTTGCCGCTGATTGGCAAACTCGACGATAAGGATACCGTTTTTGGCAACCAGCCCGATAAGCATGATAATACCAATCTGGCTGAATATATTCATCGTTATATCTTTTACATACATGAAAAGTAACGCCCCGGCAATGGCTAACGGTACTGTGAGCATGATTACAAACGGGTCTTTGAAACTCTCGAACTGTGCCGCGAGTATCAGGAAAATAAGTAATATAGCCAGTACAAAAGCAAACATCAGGCTGGAGGAACTTTCCTTGAAGTCCTTGGAATCGCCGGCAAGCGCTGTACGGAATGTATCGTCAAGCGTTTCTTTGGCTATACGATCCATTTCATCCAATCCGGCGCCGATAGTAACACCCGGCGACAATCCCGCCGAGATAGTCGCGGAGTTGAAGCGGTTGTAACGGTATAGTTGAGGCGGAGCTACATTTTCTTCCAAAAGGACAAGGTTGTCCATCTGAATCATATCACCTCTCAGATTTTTGAGATAAATAGATTTCAATTCAAGGGGCGTATTCCTTTGCTGTCGGTTGATTTCACCTAATATCTGGTATTGCTTGCCGTTCATGTAAAAATATCCCATACGCTGTCCGCTAAGCGCGTACTGCAAGGTCTGACCTATGTCGCGGGTGCTTACGCCCAGTATCGCCGCCTTATCCCTGTCTATAATAATACGGGTCTCGGGTTTTGTGAATTTGAGGTTTACATCCGCCATTTGGAAGAGAGGGCTTTCCTGTACTTTTTTCATAAATTCAGGGATAAATTCCGCTAATTTATCGATGTTTGGAGCTTGTAAAACATATTGGACAGGCATACTCGAACGCCGTCCGCCAAACGTGGACTGCTGTTGCACAAATGTACGCGCGGCGGTTTCTCTTCTTACCGCTTTGGTCAGAGCGTCCGCCACATCCATTTGGCTTCGTTCGCGGTCTTTTATATCCGGCAGGATCAGCGTAATCATCCCACCGCCCGACCATACGCGCATTGTGTTGATGAGCCTTTCCGGCGTCACGGAATCCGCTATCGCCGCTATTTTTTCAGTATAAGCCCTGTTATATTCGTATGTAGCTCCTTCCGGTCCGGTTGTCCTCACCGTGATTTGAGAACGGTCTTCCAACGGCGCCATTTCGGCGGGAATCGCGTTCACTAAAAATCCGATGCTGACTAATGTGATTATGATAATAGGCCATATTAAAATACGATGCTTGAGGAAATGTTGCAATCCATTATGATAGCTATTGGTCAGCCATTGAAAGAAAGGTTCGGTTTTCCGATAAAACCAATTCGGTCGATCTTTTTTCTTCATCAGGATGGTGGATAGCATGGGCGTAAACGTCAGCGCCACAAAGGCGGAAATTAATACGGCTCCCGCCACCACAATACTAAATTCGCGGAACAGCCGCCCGGTCATACCTTCCAAAAAGACAATGGGGAAGAATACGGCGACAACGGTGATAGTGGTGGAGATAACGGCGAAAAATATTTCCTTTGAGCCTTCTACTCCCGCTTTTTGCGGAGTCATCCCGCCTTCTATTTTCAGGTAGATGTTTTCCGTGACCACAATGGCGTCGTCGACCACCAGCCCTACGGCTAACACTACGGCGAGCATGGAAAGGACATTTATCGAAAAACCGGCGATATACATCACAAAGAACGCCCCGACAAGCGACACGGGTATAACCACGCATGGTACTAACGTTACACGCCAGTCGCGTAGGAAAAGGAAGATAATAATAATCACAAGTACAAAAGCGATGTAAACGGTTTCTTCCACTTCGGCTATCGACGCGCGTATAAACTTGGTATTATCAAAGACGACGTCAATTTTAACATCGGCGGGCAAATCTTTTCTCAATTGGTCGAGACGGATCATCGCCTCATTTGAAATTTCAATCTGATTCGCTCCCGGTTGCGGGATAATCATCGTGCTGACGGCGGGAACGCCGTTCCATCGCATAATACTCCGCTGGTCTTCGGTTCCAAGTTCAGCCGTTCCTATATCTTTAAATCGCACGACATTATAATTATCTTCCTTGATAATCATATTGTTAAATTCTTCGGGTGTCTGCATTAATCCCAATGTGCGGATCGACAGTTCTAAGTTATCTCCTTCGATACTGCCGGACGGAAGCTCTACGTTTTCCCTGTCAATGGCATTCTTCACATCCATCGGTGTAATACCGTACGATGCCATCCGTTCGGGATCGAGCCACAAGCGCATCGAATAACGGTTTTGTCCCCATATTTCAACGGCGCTTACGTTCGGTATGGTTTGCAGGCGTTCTTTTACCGTCAATTCGGCTATCTCGCTCAACTCGAGCAACGAGCGTTTTTCGCTTTGGATACTGATTTGTATAATAGGGTTCGCGTCCGCGTCAGCCTTCGCTACCGTAGGCGGGTCGCAGTCGCGGGGGAGGTAACGTTGCGCGCGCGATACCTTGTCGCGTACGTCATTCGCCGCTGTTTCCAGATCGACGGTCAACTCAAACTCGACGGTAATCCTGCATGACCCTTGGCTGCTGCTGCTCGTCAGCGACCTGATGCCCGGAATACCATTGATATTCTGTTCGAGCGGTTCAGTTATCTGGTTCTCTATTATTTCCGCGTTCGCGCCGGGATAGGTTACATTTACAGAGATAATAGGGTTGTCTATATTCGGATATTCCCGTACACCCAAATAAGTGTACCCGATTAGTCCCAGCAAAAATATAACCAGTACAAACACAGTGGCTAATACAGGACGCTTAATACTTATTTCTGATATGGTCATTTGTCGATTCTGATTTCTCTATCTTAATTCAAGGTTATAGGCTTATTTGTTGTCTATAACACAGTATATTAAACGCTATTATTTACTTGTCTGCTGCCCGCTCTCCACATAATTATCAATTACGACAGGCAATCCGTCCCGCAACTGCATCACGCCTGTGACAAGCAGGGTGTCTCCTACACTTAATCCGCTTAGTATTTGTACAGAGGACGCTGTGCGCATTCCTCTTTTCACTATTACTTTACGCGCTTTTCCTCCTTTATATACATAAGCGATGTCCTTCCCCATTTCGGCGAAAGTGGAAAGGCTGGGTATTACCAACGTGTTTTTTATTTCATGTTTTTTTATTTCGATAGGCGCGGATAGTCCGGGTTTTAATTTTCCCCCCGGATTGGCATACAACGCGCGGGCTTTTAACGAGAGGGTTTGCTTATCCAAATTAGATTCTATCGCATATACGGTCGCCTGATATTGATTCGGGTCTCTGTCAATGGTAAAAGTCAGGGACGTTCCGGGTTTTACATCATTCGCGTCAGCCTCGTTGACGGAAAATTCTATTTTTAAGGGGACTATTTTAGTTAGACGGGAGATTATTGTTGAAGGAGAGGCGTACGTTCCTTCACTAATAAGCCTCAGTCCGATAACGCCGTCGAAAGGCGCGCGAAGTTCTGTTTGGGATATTCTGGATTTGACCAGTTCAATGTCGGCTTTCAGTTTTTCCAATTCGGTGTTTACGGATTCATACGATTCCTGGCTGACCGCATCTTTTGCCAGCAATGATTTTTGACGGAAAACCCTACCTTCCGCCAAAGGAATTTGCGCTTCCAGTTTCAGTAATTCCGCTTGCAAAGGCTTGTCGTTCACTTTAGCCAATAACTGACCTTTCCGTACACTCGTTCCTTCTTTAAAATATATACCGGTTATTTTGCCTGATGTTTCAAACGATAAATCGACTTCCTCGTCCGGGATGCTACGACCTTTTATATGAATGACTTCATTCAGATTTTCAAATTTCAAGATTTGCGCGTTCACATTGAGCGTTGACCTTGTATTTCTGCCTTTATTGTCATTCGCGGCAGGAGCAGGAGCTTCTTCGGAGGTAATTAAAGCCTTGATTTTAGGATAAAAAGCCATTCCTGCGATTAGTAAGACTATAATCGTAATCAGAACTATCTTCGTTTTTTTCTTCATAGTAAATTATTCTGTTTTAGACTGACATACACGATTTCCCGAAAATTCGACATGAAGTAACAAAAAAGGTTTAATGAATGATTGAATATTTAGTATTTATTTGCATAAATGAACAAAAATTACGCAAGGATAGCGAGAAGACGGGTCAAGTTGACATAATATAAAAAAGAACCGTTTGATAGGCTCTTTTTTTTCATGTAGATATAAGAAATCACTAAAATCTTATTCTTTTGGATTTGCTCCATACTCATTTTCGCCCGGTTGGCTATCGGTCAACAGCAAAATCAGCAACCAAATACCGCCAATAAACGGAATCAGACAAATAAAATACCACCAACCGCTTTTGGTCTCACTGCCACGGCGATGGAAGGTATGGCAACGGCAAGGCTATATAATACTAAAATAACAAAAACGAGAGCACCCATTACAGAGGCTACTCCATGAGTGCCGATATAGCCACCTCCCGAATGAAGAACGTTCGCGCTTGGGCGATCCGAAGATATCAAGGCGAGTGCTATTCCAAATAAGATACACATAACGACTGTATTAATTAGAGCAAATATCCAATACTCGAGTCTCCTTGCTCTTCCGTTAAAATCAGCGTACTGTTTTAAAACTTTTAAATACCAATTCATAGCTTGTTCATTTTTAAATAGATTAGTATATGCGAACATTAGTTGTATAATAGTTTTGTGATTTATTAATCACAGGTTTTCCGCTATTTTATTTAGTAGGACATCCGCGTCTTTTATCGTGTCTCCATTTTCGGAATACAAACCGATTATATACTGTCCCTTCCATATCACCGGAATGTTGCCATTGTATTTGTCGGTAATGGTTAATTCGCCTTCTTCGAAATCGACCGGCTGTTTGGTGAACGTAAAGTATTTAGTCAATATTTCCTTTGCGCCGTCTTTTGTCTTACCATCGATGACAAATAGTTGAAACGATTTATCGGTTTGTCCATATTTCGCTGTATATACGGCATTTAGAAATTCATGACCGATATAGTTGGACGTCACATACGCTTCGCTATGGATAACCTTTCCTTCGTCGGGAAATACTTTCACAATAGCGGGATATTCCGAATCCGGGTCAATCTTTTCAGCCAATTCTTCAGCCACCTTCCGCAATACATCGCCGACATTATCCGACGAACTGCTCCACATTTTTACATATACACTTCCACTGACGAAAAATACGCCCCCGTCGTCGCCTTGAGCCTCAGCGGCAAAAGGGTAAAAGGTAAGGTCGGGCGACCGTTCCGCGGCATACATCCCGAACGCGTCTTCCGGCGTGGCGTGGCGGTATGCTTGTATGGTTATGTAATCATCCCCTTTGGTATATTCCATCGAGGTCATTTCCCTGAAGTTGTTTTCAATAAACAGCGGCGCGGCGCCATCAATCCTGTCGAACAGGTTATCGGGATTGAATATCTCTATTTTCTTCGATATGACCCAATCAGGGATTTCCGGCAAATATGATTTCAATTCTTCGGGTGTTTGCGCGAATATACATGGACTTAATCCGAAAAAAAAGATAAGTATCGTTTTGAAATGTTTCATGCTTCCTTCGTTCTGAATTATGTTAAAAATTCGTTTGGAACCTGCATCACAGGAGTAATCGCCGCTATCTTTTCAGCTACATTGAAGCCTGATGGACATTTCACCTTACAGCTATCGCAGGAAGAACAAATGTTCTGCGTCAGATTCAA
>JAISKQ010000016.1 GCA_031260865.1 Prevotella sp. | reverse complement strand
GAGCGCTTTTTCCGCTGCTCCGGCATCGTTGAAAGAAATAAGGGATCAGTTGCTTGATTTCAAAGGAAGCGGCAAATTTATTGTTGCCTACGGGGATGTTTACACACAAGGCTGTTATTACTTGTCTTCGGTAGCCGATAAGGTTATAATGAATCCTCATGGGAATCTCGATTTGCACGGATTTTCAGCGTCGCCTACATTCTACAAGGGCTTGCTGGATAAGTTAGGCGTGGAAATGCAGATATTTAAGGTAGGTACGTTCAAGTCGGCGGTAGAACCTTTCATCCTTGATAAAATGAGCGACGCCAACAAGGAACAAGTTTTGTCGTACCTTAGCGATGTATGGTCGGTTACGACGTCGGAAATTGCCGAATCCAGAAAAATATCGGTTGAAAAAATAAACCTCGCGGCGGATTCATTGCTAACTTTCAGAGAAGCGAAAGATGTAGTGCAAAAAGGATTTGTAGACACCTTGATGTATGAAACCGACGTGAAAGAATATCTGAAAACTCTTGTTGGCGTGAAAAAAGTGAAAGACGTGAAAACAGCTTCTGTAAAAGATATGACTTCCGTCTCGTTCAATAAAGAAAGCAAATCGAAAGATATTGTCGCCGTATTGTACGCGTACGGAAATATAACCGACGGATCGGGTAATGAAGGCATTACAAGCAAACGGTTTGTAAAGGAAATAGAAAAACTGAAAGATAACGATAAAGTAAAAGCTGTTGTTTTCCGCGTCAATTCGGGAGGAGGAAGCGCTTATGCTTCGGAACAGATTTGGAAAGCGATTACCGACCTGAAAGAAAAGAAACCGGTGGTTGTGTCCATGGGTGATTACGCGGCGTCGGGAGGATATTATATTTCGTGCAACGCGTCTAAAATCATTGCCCAGCCAAATACGTTGACCGGTTCGATAGGTATCTTCGGAATGTTCCCCAACGTGGAAGGGTTAACGAAGAAAGTAGGTCTTTCTTTCGATAATGTGAAAACGAATAAATATGCTGATTTAGGTGATCTTACACGTCCGATGAGGGCGGACGAAAAAGCCGTGTTGCAAAATTACATCGAGCGAGGTTACGACTTGTTCCTTACCCGTTGTTCGGAAGGTCGCGGTATTTCGAAAGATTCATTGGACCATATAGCGCAAGGTCGTGTATGGACAGGCAACCAAGCTTTGAAAATAGGGCTTGTGGATGGCTTGGGCAATCTGAACACAGCCATTGAGGAAGCTGCTAAGTTGGCTAAATTGAATGATTATTCTTTACGCGATTTCCCTAAAAAAGTGGATTTCTTTGAAAGTTTCCTTTCCAATCAGAAAGAAGAATTGACGACTCGCGCCATGAAAGAATATTTAGGAAGCGATTATCAGATGATCAAAACGATGAAGGAAATAAAAGAACAGGATTTTATACAGGCGCGTATGCCTTATGATATAGATCTTAAATAAGAATATAGATGATACAACATCAACCCGTGCATATCAATAAGTGGTTGCTGCCATTTTCATGGTTGTACGGGTTGATTGTATATATCCGGAATAAGTTTTTTGAATGGGGAATATTGAAACGGGAAGAGTTTGATATTCCCATTATTTGTATAGGCAATATTACCGTGGGAGGTACGGGAAAGACGCCGCACACCGAATATCTTGTGCGCTTGTTGCAAAGCAGGTATAGGGTAGGGGTGTTGAGCCGCGGATATAAGCGAAAAACAAAAGGCTTTGTTTTAGCTACCGGTGAAACCACAAGCAGGGATACAGGCGATGAATCTTTTCAGATAAAAAATAAATTTCCAGATGTAATTGTCGCGGTGGACGGCAATCGGAGAAGAGGAATAAAAAATTTATTGGCTTTGGACAATCCGCCCGAAATTATTCTGTTGGATGACGCCTACCAGCATCGCTATGTAAAGCCTTCATATACAATTATCCTGTCAAATTACAACCGTCCCGTTTACGAGGACGCTTTACTTCCTGCCGGACGATTGAGAGAACCTTTCGCTAAGATGAGCGATGCCAATATGGTTATTGTAACCAAATGTCCCGATTTGCAACCGATCGACTGTCGTGTCATATCCCATGATATGCAGCTTTATCTTTCTCAATATTTGTATTTTACATCATTGGATTATAAGGAATTGAAACCGGTGTTTTTGGGTAGTGGTACGGATCAGCCGTTAAGCTGCTTAACGGATCAGCATATTCTTTTAGTCACGGGTATTGCTTCTCCCGAAATGATTATAAAGAAGTTATCGGAATTTACCGAAAGGATAGATAGTATTACTTATTCCGATCATCATACGTTCAACGAAAAAGATATAAAACAGATTACGGATACATTCAATGAAATAGATTCGGAAAATAAGATTATCTTAGTGACCGAAAAAGACGCCGCCCGTTTAGTGACAAGGACGGATATAGACGGAGAAATAAAGAAACGACTGTATTATCTTCCTATCGAAGTGATATTTATGAATAAAGAGGATGATTTTAAAGAAAAAATAATTGAACATGTTACAGAAAATACAAGAAACCGCGTCATTTCTAAGAAGTAAGATTGACGTTATTCCCGACATAGCCGTTATTCTGGGCACAGGATTGGGAGAATTGGCACATGAGATTAGTGATAAGAAAGAGATACCTTACGAGGAAATTCCGAACTTCCCCGTATCCACAGTAGAAGGACACAGCGGAAAGCTTATTTTCGGACAACTCGGCGGAAAGCCTGTTTTGGCTATGCAGGGGCGTTTTCATTACTACGAGGGTTATACCATGCGGGAAGTGACATTCCCTGTCCGCGTTTTTCAGGCTTTGGGCATCCGATACCTGTTTGTGTCCAACGCCGCCGGAGGGATGAACGGCAGTTTCGACATCGGCGACATCATGCTCATCGATGATCATATTAATGTATTCCCCGAACATCCGTTGCGTGGAAAGAATTACAAAGAGCTTGGAACACGTTTCCCCGATATGAGTGAAGCATATAGCAAAGACCTTCGCCTGATGGCGATGGCGATAGCCAAAGAGAGCAATATAAAGTTGCAGCACGGCGTATATGTGGGCACGCAAGGTCCTACATTCGAAACGCCTGCCGAATACAACTGGTTCCGTATCATGGGGGGCGATGCCGTGGGTATGTCCACCGTTCCGGAAGTTATTGTTGCCAACCACGCTGGAATGAAAGTGTTGGCGTTTTCCATCATCACGGATTTAGGCGTCATCGGTAAGATAGTGGAAGTAACGCACGAGGATGTGCAGGAGGCCGCCAAAATAGCCCAGCCGAAGATGGCTTATATCATGCAGGAGGTGATAAAGAGAATCAAATAACAAGCAAAACAGTTTCTTAATTATATATTGCGAATTAAGGGTTGCTTTACTTCATGAACGAGACGCTAACGGAGAATTTTTTTTGAATTTTCTTTTGCGGTTTCGGGCAAAAGGGTGGTAAGCGATCCGGGATTGCGCGCGGGGAAAAATTAAAAAAAATAACATTTTTCTCGGAGCCGACGGCAAGTGGTCAATAGCAGCCCCCTAACCCCCAAGGGGAATTTCGCAAAGCTGCAAAAAAATGAAATTAACATCCTGATTGCATGGTTTTTAAGTTCATATTTGAAAATTTATATGGTTTTTAGCGCATTTTTTTTAAACAAAATTATCTATATATAGATGAGTTGGAAGTTTTGAGTTGAAAGTAATAAGTTTTAAGTTTACAAGATTTCAAGTTTACAAGATTTCAAGTTTACAAGAAGAATGGTGCGAAGCAATGTTACCTGAAAAGTGTTACGTTTGTCACCTTTTTAAGAACTCTTGAACTCTAGTAAACTAAAGAACTATTTGCTGAAAACTGTTACTTTTGTCACCTTTTTTGAGTGTACAAGAGTTTTAGCATGCTAGTAAACTTGAACTCTAGTAAACTATTTACTAACTGAAAACTGTTACGTTTGTTACTTTTTTTTAATAAGTTTCTTAACTTTATAGCCGTATGGGAAATTCTTTCCGGGGAAAGAACTTTTGGAAAAGATGATTGTTTTCAATAGACAGGATGTCTATACCATTTTAGAATGATGAATAACAGAGAATTAAGTTGGCTTACTTTTAATGAAAGGGTATTGCAGGAAGCACAAGATAAAAGTGTGCCTCTGATGCAACGGCTTCGTTTTCTTGGTATTTTTTCTAATAATCAGGATGAGTTTATTAAAGTACGTGTGGCAAACATTGTTCGTTTAAGTCAAATAAGAGGGAAGAAGTTGCCTGCCCTTACCGGCGGATACACGGCAAAAGAATTACTTCCATTAATTAATACCCAAGTATCTGAAGGACAGAAAAAATTTGAACAGACCTATACGGATATTTTGTCCGAAATGGAAACTTATGGGATATTTGTCATTAACGAGAAGCAGTTGAGTAAAAAGCAGAAACAATTTTGTCACGAATATTTTTTGTCTGTGGTCAGTCCTCTACTTGTTCCTCTGATTATACGGAAATCGACACGGATGCCTTTTTTACGGGATAATCATATTTATCACGCCGTAAAAATGTATTCGAACAAAGAGACCAAATATGCGATTATACAGATACCTGTTACCAGTTCTTGTCCGCGCTTCGTTGTATTGCCTTCGGCGACGAATAGGAATGATATTATCTTCTTGGACGATATTATTCGTTTTTGCCTCGATGAGATATTTTTCATGTTCAATTACACTACAATATCGGCTTACACATTCAAACTGATGCGCGACGCCCAGCTTACCATCGATGACGACATATCGAAAAGCGTGGTGGAAAAAATGGAGGCGGGCTTACAAAGCAGGTTGCACGGGCAGCCGATACGCTTGATATATGACCGGGAAATGCCGGATGATTTATTAGAGATGATTGCTTCAAAACTTTGCCTGAAAGAGCATGAAGAACAGGATGCGGGAGGAAGGTATCACCTGATGCGCGACCTGATGAAGTTCCCTAAAATTCGCCCGAATCTGGAAAGTTCCGATTACGATTCCTTGCAGCATCCCGACATAAAGTCTTTTTCCAGTATTCTGAAGATTATCGACCGGAAAGATATATTGCTTAACTATCCGTATCATACATTTAACCACTTTATTGATTTTCTTCGCGAGGTGGCTGTCGATTCTAAAGTAGAAAGCATTTACATCACCTTGTATCGTATGGCTGAACGCTCGAAAGTCATCAGCGCTTTGATAAACGCGGCGAGAAACGGGAAGAAAGTGGTGGTGCTGATGGAATTGCTCGCGCGGTTTGATGAAGAACAAAATGTAGAATACTCCGAAATATTGCAGAAAGAAGGGGTGAAAGTAATACATGGGGTCGTCGGCTTGAAAGTACATAGTAAACTGGTTCTGGTGGAACGGAAAAATAAGAATTATGTGTATATAGGAACCGGAAACTTTAATGAAATCACGGCGCAGATATATGGAGACTTCGGATTGTTTACTTCCGACCCTCAGATAGCGGCGGACGCGATGACCGTTTTTGACTTTCTGATAAATACGCATAAGCATTTCCTGTGTAAGGAACTGCTGGTTTCTCCGTATTATATGCGCGACAGGTTTGCTAACCTTATCAAAGGGGAAATAAGGAACGCGCAAGAAGGAAAGAAAGCATATATATGCGCGAAGTTCAATAGCCTGACCGATGAGGAGATGATAAAATTGCTCTACAAGGCAAGCCAGGCGGGAGTGGAAATCCGTCTTATCGTAAGGGGCTCTTGTTGCTTGCGGCCTCAAGTGGAGAACTTAAGTGAGAATATACGTGTTATAAGTATTGTGGATAGATATCTTGAACATGCCCGATTGGCGATCTTTTGTAATGATGGAGATGAGAAGGTTTATATAATGAGCGCCGATTGGATGACGCGGAATCTCGACCGTAGGGTGGAAATAGGAGTCCCTATCTTTGATGACAAGATAAAACGGACTCTGATGGACTTTTTTGATATACAATGGTCTGATAACGAGAAGGCGCGCGACCTTACTGTTTTTGGCAG
>JAISKQ010000230.1 GCA_031260865.1 Prevotella sp. | reverse complement strand
CTGATCACCAATGGATGAAGGATGGCACGGCGATGAAACTCGAATTACATGAACGTAAGTGGGAAATAGATTCTCTTTGTTATCCTCTCCGTTTGGCTTACCAGTACTGGGTAACGACAGGCGACGCCAGCGTTTTCGGAGACGAATGGTTGCAGGCGATCCAATTGATAGTGCAAACCTTCAAGGAACAGCAACGTAAAGAAGGCGTTGGTTCATATAAATTTCTCCGTGTGACCGACAGGGCTTTAGATACGCTTAACAATGGCGGATTGGGCGCTCCTGTCAAACCGGTAGGGCTGATCGCGTCTTCTTTCCGTCCGTCCGATGACGCTACTACCCTACAATTCCTTGTGCCATCAAACTTCTTTGCTGTTTCATCCCTCCGGAAAGCGGCAATAATATTGACGGAGGTAAACCATAATCATGCTTTGGCTAAAGAGTGCACCGATTTGGCTCAGGAAGTAGAAACAGCCTTGAAGGAACATGCCGTTTACAATCACCCGAAATATGGGCAAATTTACGCTTTTGAAGTGGATGGGTTCGGCAATCACTTCTTGATGGACGACGCGAACGTTCCCAGCTTGCTGGCAATGCCTTATCTTGGCGATGTGGATATAAATGACCCTATCTATCAAAATACCCGCGATTATGTATGGAGCGAAGACAACCCGTATTTCTTCAAAGGTACGGCAGGTGAAGGCATTGGCGGTCCGCATATCGGATATGATATGATATGGCCGATGAGCATTATGATGAAAGCTTTTACCAGTCAGGATGACAAAGAGATTCAGACTTGTATAAAGATGTTGCTGGAAACCGACGCGGATACAGGCTTTATCCATGAATCGTTCAATAAAAACAACCCCGATAATTTTACCCGTAAATGGTTTGCATGGCAGAACACACTGTTTGGCGAGCTGATTCTCAAATTAGTAAATGAGAATAAATTAGATCTGCTGAATGACATAGAATAATAATGAAAGCCCCTCAATCCGAGGGGCTTTTTGTTAACGAGAACACCGTAAATATGTAAACAATAAAATGCCTTTCCACAGCTCCTCCAAAGGAGAAAAAGAGTTTCGCCTCAGTATTAAAATAGGATAAACAAGATAATAAATTGGGTTGTATCTTGCAATCGTTTGCAGTCTTTTTTCTTTAGATAATAAACGGTAAATAGAAATGGTTTAATTAAATAGCATAGTTTTGCTGTTGAATCATTGCTGATTCAATCTAATATAAAAATACCATGAAGTATTTGAAATTATTTCTACCATTTCTATTCCTTATAGTCTTAGCTTGTAGCGATGATGACGATCCTATACCCTATATACCACCCGGACAGGAAACAGTACCGGCGCAATTACGCGATGGAATAAACATTATCAGCGACGATTCGTTAGGCTTTGTATTATTTGCGCCCAAGAAAGAATCGGTGTATCTCATCGGTGATTTTAATAATTGGCAGGTTTCCGACAGTTATAAAATGAAGAAAGACGGAGATCGTTTCTGGATAAAAATAGGGAATTTAGAAAAAGGAAAAGAGTATGTATGCCAATATTTGATAGATAACACAATAAGAATAGCTGATCCTTATACGAATAAAGTATCCGACCCTTCAAATGATAATGGTATATCAAGTACGATATACCCCAACCTTATAAAATATCCAACCGGTAAAACAACCGAGATTGCCATGGTGGTAAATACCGCACCGGCTTCTTATTCATGGAAAGTATCGAATTTCAAAGTGGAAAAGCCAGACAATATGGTTATCTATGAGATTCTTATTCGTGATTTCACTGAACAGAGAAGCATAAAAGGCGTTCAGGAAAAGATTGATTATCTGAAAGATTTAGGCATAAATGCCATTGAGCTGATGCCGTTCAACGAATTTGAGGGAAATGATAGTTGGGGATATAACCCGTCATTTTATTTTGCTCCGGATAAGGCTTATGGAACATCAAACGATTACAAAACATTCGTTGACGCCTGTCATACAAATGGAATAGCTGTCATTATGGATTTGGTATTGAACCACAGCTACGGACAAAGCCCGATGGTACGGATGTATCAGGGAGCGGACAACAATCCAACGGCGGACAATCCTTGGTATAATCAGAAATCGAACTTCGCTAACCCTGACGCGCAATGGGGATATGACTTCAACCACGAAAGTAAATATACGAAGGCTTTTGTTGACAGCGTTTGTTCCTATTGGATGAAGGAATATAAAATAGACGGTTTCCGTTTCGACTTCACAAAGGGTTTTTCAAACACGCCTTACCCGGCGACAGGAGCTGACAGTTGGGGCAGTCCGTATGACGCGGCGCGCATAAATAATTTAAAACGTATTTACGACGAGGTTAAAAAGAGGAATGCCAACGCGATATTCATCTGCGAACATTTAGCTGTTGATAATGAAGAAAAAGAATTAGCCGCCTATGGCATCAAGCTATGGGGTAATATGAACGGTAATTTCAATGAAGCCACAATGGGTTGGGGCGCTGAAGCCGGCGGTTACGGTCCAAAAGGAGATGTTTCATGGGCTTCGTATAAAGAAAGAGGCTGGTCGAAACCAAACTTGGTAGCCTATATGGAAAGCCACGACGAGGAACGCATTATGTTTAAGAACAATTCGTATGGCAAAGCCAACGGAAGTTATAATGTGCAAAATCTGGCGACAGGATTGGAACGGACGGAAGCCGCAGCCGTTATATTAATGGCATTCCCCGGTCCTAAAATGATATGGCAATTTGGAGAATTAGGCTACGACTTTCCTTTGGAAGGTAATGGCGCCGGACGCTTGGATAAGAAACCCATCCGATGGGATTATTATGAAGTGCCTGCAAGGAAAGCCCTATACGATGTATATGCGAAAATGAACAAGCTTCGTTATACCAATGCCGCTTTTTCCACCGATAATTATACCGCGGATGTGAAGAACCAGTTCAAGCAAATATTGCTTAAATCAACAAGCGGCTATGTATGCGCAATAGCTAACTTTGATGTCGTGGAACTAACTCAGCATGTTGATTTTGGAAAAGCGGGCAAATGGGAAGATTATTTTTCGAATGAAAAATTAGATCTTTCGGCTACCACACAGGATATTAAGCTGAAACCGGGTGAATACAGATTATATATGAGTAAATAATATAACTTTCTACACATGATACTTGAGTTTGTTAATAACCTTTGCCCATGCGCGGTCAAAGGTTATTATTTTTTTAGTTCCTTTTTCTCCTAAAAAGAAACCAAATACAAGATATTCAGCTCCTTTTCCTTACTTTTACACAAAAATACGATTATGATAGACAGGCTATTCAAGAAAAAAGATATCGCGGCAATACTCAACGAATCTTCCGAATCGAAAGGTGGGCTGAAGAGAAACCTTTCGGCTGCCAACCTGGTCACATTGGGCATAGGGGCTATTGTGGGCACAGGTATCTTTGTCATCACAGGACAGGCGGCCGCCATGTACGCCGGTCCGGCATTGACTATTTCGTTCGTCATTTCGGCCATCGGCTGTGTGATGGCGGGCTTGTGTTACGCGGAATTCGCCGCCATGATACCTGTCTCCGGCGGGGTATATTCGTATAGCTATACGACAATGGGCGAAGCCTTGGCGTGGTTTGTGGGGTGGATACTGATTCTTGAATACCTCTTCGCGTGCTCCAGCGTGGCTGTGGGATGGTCGGGCTACATGCTCAGCCTGCTGAACGAATGGAATATAGCCTTCCCGCATCAGATAGCCGGAGCTACCTTCGACCACCTCAAAGACGGAAGTTGGGTGTGGTCGGGGAGTATTATCAACTTCCCCGCCGTATTCATCGTGTCCGTCGTATCGGCGTTCCTGATAGGAGGAATCAGGCAATCCGCCTTGGTCAATAATGTTATTGTCGTCATCAAAGTAGGTGTTATCCTGCTGTTTATAGGCTTCGGATTATCATACATAGACACGAGCAACTGGGTTCCGTACATCCCCGAAAACACGGGAGGATACGGCAACTACGGCTGGACGGGGATTTTCAGGGGGGCTGCCGTCGTGTTCTACGCTTATCTGGGATTCGACGCCCTGTCCACTGCCGCCGGCGAAGCCCGTAATCCTCAAAAGGATATGCCGAAAGGTATCCTGGTTTCGCTCTTGATATGCGCTTTGCTCTATATCGCCGTGACAACGGTATTGACGGGGATAGTCAATTATAAAGAGCTGAACGTGGACGCGCCGATCGCGCTCGCCATAGACCGCACGGGAGAAGGCTTGTCGTGGCTAAGCCCGTTTATCAAGTTGGGCGCTATAGCGGGGCTTAGTTCGGTAATATTAGTGATGATGCTGGGACAATCGCGCGTCTACTATGCCATATCCAAAGACGGATTGCTCCCTAAAGTGTTCTCGAAAGTCCATCAAAAGCATGGCGTACCCCACAACGCCACTATCTTCGCCAGCATCGTGACCGGGTTGATAGCCGGACTGTTTCCGCTGCATGTGTTGAGCGAGCTGGTTTCGATAGGTACTTTGGCGGCATTCACAATCGTCTGTATATCAATAGTCGTACTGCGTAAGACACAACCAAACCTCAACCGCCCTTTCAGGACGCCGTTCGTTCCGGTCATACCGCTGTTGGGCGCGGCAATCTGTATCCTGCAAATGGTTTCATTGCCTTGGAGCACCTGGGTACGGATGATAGGCTGGACGGTATTAGGCTTTATCATCTACTTTACTTACGGACTGAAACACAGCAAGTTGAATAATAAATAACAGATGTAATATTTATAAAAGGTGACAAAAGTAACAGTTTTTTAGTTTACTATATTTCAAGAGTTCAAGTTTACTAGAGTTCTAAAAAGTGACAAAAGTAACAGTTTTCAATCTTCTTCGCTTTGCGCCATTCATCATTCTTAATTCTTTACACCTGCGTGAGCGATAGTAAAAAAGTCCTGCAAGGACGACAACTGCATAACCGTAGGTGTAGCGCAGCGAAACCTACGGCATAAGTCCGCGTCTTCGTTCTAAGTCCCGCAGGGACGAGATTATCTATTCCTATCGCGCTCATCTGTTATTATTGTTTGATAATGCCGTCCCCTGCGGGACTAAGGTTTGTTACTATACCTCTGCTCCGTAGGTTGCGCCCTGCCTGCCTGTCGGCATGGCCGGCTACACCTACGGTTATGCACATTTTGTCCCTGCGGGACATCGCAAAAAAAAGTGACAAAAGTAACAGTTTTCAATCTTCTTCGCTTTGCGCCATTCCTAATTCATCATTTTTTTCGTTTATTAGCTTGCTAGAACTCTTGTAAACTCAAAATTTTAATTTTTTTGTCGGCTATTTTTCCTGCGCGCAATCACAGATTGCTTGCCTTCCTTTTGCCCAAAGCCGCAAAAGGAAGCAAAAACGCTTTAACGCCCACTTCATAGGACGACCCGCAATGGG
>JAISKQ010000209.1 GCA_031260865.1 Prevotella sp. | reverse complement strand
ACATATCGCCTTCGAAAATGTAGATGTATGGATTTTTCTTATCCGCTTTTTTAGCTTCCACAATCACATTCAAAGCTTTTTCTTTCAAACCGTTGTCAAAATAGGCTTTTGCGATGGCTAAAAGCACATTCACATCCTTTTTATTTTTTTTCTGAACGTCTTTTAATTGATCTTCAGCTGCTTTAGGATTTGATTTTAATTCCAGTTTAGCCAAACCCACAGCGCCAAGCCCCAATAATTCAGGGTTCACGGCAGCGCTTTGCTGATACTGAGCTTTCGCTTCGGTCAAATTACCTTCCTTATATGCAATTTCACCTAAGTAAAAATGAGATTCTTCAGGATTTTGACTGATATTCTTTGTAAAATACTCTTTTGCCAGTTTTGTTTCGCCAAGACTAAAATAATCCGCACCCGGGCTGTTTTGCGCAAACGCTGAAACGCTAATAGCGAAACTCAGCAACGCACTTACAAAATACTTCATTTTCATACTCTATTATATTTATATTATTATTAAGAACTATTCTTTAGGCCGCAGACCTACTTTATTTACCCATATCGGGGTTCATCCTGACTAATCGGGTCGGAACAGTTGCCGGATAAAGACCGGCTTTAAGTATTATACGCTGTCCCTTCTCTCCTGCAGCAAAGTTAACAAATCCTGAAGGTAATCCGCCTCTTACATCTGTTATAATTATAAAAATATCTCTTGTCAACGCGTATTTCTTTAAGACTAAATAAGCGGCAAAAGGTTTAAAACTATTTTCAATTGTTGCCGTTTCTTCTATACTAACAGACATAACGCTTATATTATTTATAAAACTTAAGTTTTTAGGGTCGTCCGGATTGCTTATCCAATTAACGCCTATAACCCCTAAAGCATTGGGCGTGGCAGCCACATAGTCTATTACTTGCTGATTGGGCGTCCTGTCCGCCGCCAAATTTACGGTTTTGGTACTGTCCGCCGCACGGGCTTTCAAATTGTCGCCAAGAGATTCTCCTCCACATATTGAATCCCTGATAAACCGGACTGTACTTGAATTGGGACTATCGAAACTCACCGCTATTTCTCCGAGCTTGGATTTCGGGTTAATCTCTTTCCAATTCCGTATCTTTCCTGTCATTATTTTTTTTATATCCGACACTGTTATTAATGTGTCTGTATTCGCCTTATTCACAATAAGCGCTATTCCGTCGATAGCTATCTTTTGTGTACGCGGCACTTGCTTGCGTTCTTTTATTATTAGTTTTTCATTTTGTGTCAGTTCGCGCGCGGCTATAATGACGCGCAAGCTATCTTTCATAAATAGGTCGAAGGCTTCATTTTCGCTTGTGAATATAGGAATCATCAAGGCTTCCTCATTCATTGCTCCGAAAACATCCACTTGCTCCTGTATAATAGGCGCAAAACACTCATCCACTGCTATCTCGGCAATTCCACTGGTTGGCGTATCCGTCCGTGTTATTCGTCTTTGATCAGAACATGAGAATAAGGTGGACAAGATTAATATGCCTATTATAAGACTTAGATTTTTCATATTGTACATATCTTTTTAGGATAGTTTTTATTAAAGGTCTCTCCAAGCGCGAATACCTCTGAATATACCATATAGTAATAATAATATACCTATTATAACGCATAATGTTTTGCCTATACTTTCTTTAAAAACATCCGTAAATACCATTATACCGGCTAAGCACAAGTAAAACAATACCATAAAAATACCAAATATTGCCTTTGGCGATAACTTTTTTCCTTCTTTCATAACTTATCCTATATTATTGGAAAAAGAAGAGAAGATGATTTTTTTACTTTCCAACTTCTCTTCTTTACTAAATCTTATTTGTAATTTTTATACAAAAATTTCAAAGAAGTGTATTTACTGTTTCAACTTGAATACAATCGGAAGAGTAAAATACACAGGTACACTCAATCCATTTTGTTTTCCGGGATTCCATCTCGGCATTGATTTCACCACTCTCACCGCTTCTTTGTCGCAGGAAGAGTCGATACCACGCATAACGGTAACATCTTCTATCGCTCCTGTTTTGGATACGACGAAACGTATTGTAACGCGTCCTTGTATGCCGGATTCTTGAGCAACCACCGGATATTTCAAGTTGTTACCGATAAATTTCTGCATTTCAACTTCACCACCAGGAAAGGTAGGCATCTGTTCTACAGTAACAAACGGTTTTTCTTCCACAGGTTTTTCCTCCACAATTACCTTGTGTTCTCTCAACTCCGCGATGTCAACTCCTTTATCGCTTGTACCCTTAATATCAGCCACAGAAACTTGTACTTTTGTTTCCAAAATTTCATCCTGCGCCTTCATTTGCTGATCATCTTTCACATCTTCATCCTTCGTGATCTTAGGTGGAACAAACTGCACTGTTGTTTTCAACGGTGGGGGCGGTGGCGCAGTTTCCTGCTTGATCTTGTTTTCTTCCGGAATTTCTTCTACCGGAATATTCGAAAGTTCAAATGTATCCTCCATTGGTCCAGCCTGACCTTGAGTCAAATTCTTTACCGCTGTTATCAGGCTTGGTAAAGCCGACACAAATATCGCGAACGCAAGGATAACCAAGAACGCGGCGATATGTCTCTTTGATGATGATTGACGTAGCTTGTAAGCGCCGTAATTTTTATTCTTACCTTCAAAAACTACATCACACCATTCAGAGGAATTTAGTTTAATGTCTTTTGCCATAATTTTTACTCCTTTTTCTTATGTGATTACTTTTTTGGTGGTGTGGCGCTAGCCCCGTAAGCTCCTTTAGTTTTCAGATTTTCGAGCAAGTATTGATCTCCTTCCGCCATATCCACAATCGCATACGTTGCGATACTGCAGATTGCCATTTCGTCCAGAGCATCAACGAGGTTTTTATAGTTAGATTCCGATGTAGGTTTAATAACTACTACCTGTTGCTTACTTTTGTCGCCCTTAATATCTCTAGATCTTGTTCTAAATTCTTCTTCCGACATCTTTGTGTTCGTAACATATTTTTCATGCCTCAACTCCTTCATCTTTGCTGCGATAGGAGCGTTGCGTTCCAATAATATCTTACGAATACCATCAGGAGAATAATCCGTTTCTTTCAAGGTTGTATAATCAGTATAATCAGGAATACCTGCATAATAATATAACTTGTTATCCGCGCCTAAAATCAATGTAATAGCTTTGGATTCCTTTACCTTTACTTCATCTTCTTCCGTCAGTTTAGCATCGGAGGGCATCGCAATATCCATGATTTGCGGTTTACTCAATGTTGTACAGAACATGAAGAATGTTATCAAGAGCATGTTCATATCCACCATCGGAGTAAAGTCCACCCTCAGGGTCTGTTTTGTTGGTTTGCCTTTTTTATGTTCTCCACCACCGGACTGTTGTACTTCTGCCATAATTTCTTT
>JAISKQ010000175.1 GCA_031260865.1 Prevotella sp. | reverse complement strand
GCGCATTTCCAAGCCGGAATCAAAGGGTTTCTCCCGTTAGAAAATGAGATAGGGAATATACCTAAAGAAGTTATATATAAAACAGATGAATTAATTGTATTTGTACTTCATCATTATTTAAGGAACAGCTTCCTGATTGAGACGAAGAGTAAAGAACAAACTCTTCTTTTCTTTAACGAACTATATTCTTTCTTAGAAATAAAAGAAGGAGACAAAGAGCCGATGATGAACATACTCACATGGTACGAAAACGGAATATGGTACAGCTGTGTTTTCCCGCGAGAAAAGCATCGTCCCCATTGTTTCTTCGCCGAAGGCGATGATAATCTATTAATCAGTCCTGCAGCCGTGGATCTAGGTGGAGTATTCATTACACCTTTGGAAAAAGATTTCAATAAAATCACTTCGGATGATATAAAATCTATCCTTAAGGAGATATGTATCAGCAATGAAAAAATGCTTTCGATTATCGAAAAAATAAAGAATAAATAAAATATGGAACCAAGCGTAAGTGTCGGCGTTTTATGGAATAAAAGAATTTCGTTTATACTCAAAGGCGGTTATTTATATCAGGGGCAGGAAGTTCCGGAAGTAAATATCATTTCATATATAAACGGAAAAATCCAATGGAACGAAAAGTCATATAGCGAATTATACTTTGAACCAACAAATGAAGACGCGTCATTTATAATAAAAGATGTTGTCATAGGTATCAATTTTCACTGGGAACGTAAAGAAGACCAAGAGTTTCAGGGCGTTTTAAAACTTATTGTTGAAAATGAAATGATAACAGCTATCAATATCATCAATGTGGAAGACTACCTGACGAGCGTTATTTCTTCCGAAATGAGCGCGACGGCATCAACGGAACTGCTCAAAGCTCATGCTGTCATATCCCGTAGCTGGCTTCTGGCGCAAATAGAGAAAAACAAAGAGATAATAAGTAATAATACCCAATATACAACATTTACAGAAAACGACAATGAACGTATCCGTTGGTATGATCGGGAAGACCATACTAATTTTGATGTATGCGCCGATGACCACTGTCAACGCTATCAGGGTATAACCCGTACTTTCTCTAATATAGAAATCGTAAGGAAGGCTATTGACGAAACAAGAGGAAAGGTTTTAAAATCGGAAGGGAAGATATGTGACGCGCGCTTCTATAAATGTTGCGGAGGTATCACCGAAGAATTTGAAAGCTGCTGGGAAGACATCAAATTTCCATATCTGATAAAGCTGAGAGATGATAATAAAATACAGGAAATGCCGGACTTGACCAAAGAGCCTGAAGCTATAAAATGGATAACCAGCCGTCCGTCCGCGTTCTGTAACACACATGATAAAGAGATCTTAGATCAGGTTTTAAACAACTACGATCAGGAGACGACAGACTTTTACCGTTGGCAGGTCACATATACACGGAATGAGCTTTCGGAATTAGTCTATAAACGCTCCGGAATTGACTTTGGTATTATTCAGAACTTAATACCCATTCAAAGAGGCACATCCGGACGGATTGTAAAACTGAAAATCATCGGCTCTAAAAAAACAATGATTATCGGCAAAGAATTGGAAATACGCCGTACTTTATCTACATCCCATTTATATAGTTCCGCTTTCATTGTAGATAAACAAGATGATAAATTCATCTTGACCGGCGCGGGTTGGGGGCATGGCGTAGGGCTTTGTCAGATTGGAGCTGCCGTCATGGGCGAAAAAGGATACTCTTATAATGAAATATTATTGCACTATTATATTGGCGCGACTATAGAAAAATTGTATTAACACCTCTCCCGGTTCTCCTAAGGAGGGAGATTTTCCCCTTTTGGGGGATAACGGGGGGAAACACATAATTACATAGATGAAAAATACTAAAAGATCACCGTGGGCATGGATTCCATCGCTCTATCTTGCCGAAGGACTGCCATACGTTGCTGTAATGACCATTTCAGTGATTATGTACAAACGCATGGGTATATCAAACACAGATATAGCATTATATACAAGCTGGCTATACTTGCCTTGGCTACTAAAATGCCTTTGGAGTCCATTTGTAGATATGCTGAAAACAAAGCGGTGGTGGATAATAACGATGCAATTGTTGATAGGAGCCGGATTCGCCGGAATCGCGTTCATGATACCCGTGCCTTTCTTCTTTCAGGCGACCCTTGCTTTTTTTGCTTTGCTCGCGTTCAGTTCCGCTACGCATGATATTGCCGCCGACGGATTCTATATGCTTGGATTAGACACTAATCAACAGGCAAAATATGTAGGTATCAGAAGTACGTTTTATCGTATCGCTACGGTCTTGGGACAAGGCGTCTTGATTATCCTTGCCGGTTTTCTGGAAAGTACCTCAGGTTGCGAACCTGTAAAAATAGATATCGATGTATCGCCCCAATATACACAATCGACCTTGTATATACCTCAACCAAAAGATATAGCCCCACAACAAGGAGATATACGGTTTATTGTGGATAAGGGTTCGGTGCGGATAGGTACGCATAGTGTAAACAAAGACAGCCTGCAACTCTTCGTGGATAAAGTTACCTCATTAAACCAAGAGAATGGGTTTGTAGAAAAAGAGCAAAAAACAATTGATACCGAAAAAGGCTGGTGGACAAAAAATATATCGAAGCCTTTAGGTAATTGGATAAAAGACAATTTCGGGGAAAAACGCTATGTCGTAAAATCAGAACATACAGGAAATGTGGCCGTAGTCGCCGTAAGGCTATCAAAGCAACCGGAAAACAATAAAGATATGATATTAAACACAACAATGAACAGAGGGGATAACAGTATAACCCTTTTGCATGGCGACCGTTTAATATTTAACCAAACAAACTGG
>JAISKQ010000092.1 GCA_031260865.1 Prevotella sp. | reverse complement strand
CATGCCAAAACAGCCTGTGAACAGATATTGGCTCATAGCCCGTTTAAAAGTATGCAGGATAAATTTAACTTTATAGCAGTAGAAACCGTATCGGAAGATTCAGGAGTGAGCGTGCCCCGGGAAAACAAATGGAACGAAACAGCCTTTCATTCACATTTCGATACCTTCTATTCCGACAGGTATCTAACCTCTACCAATATGAAGGATATACATGATGCTATCGCTGGCATACCTTATGCACACATTATTATATTGGCGAATACGGACGTTTATGGCGGAGGAGGCATATTTAATGCTTACACATTGACCACAACCGGGCATCCGGCTTTCAACCCGGTGGTCGTCCATGAATTTGGACATAGCTTTGGGGGACTTGCCGATGAATATTTTTATGATAATGATACCTTCAGCGATTCTTATCCTGTTGATGTAGAGCCATGGGAACCGAATATAACAACGCTTGTCGATTTTCAGTCCAAGTGGAGTCATCTTTTACAGGAAGGAACGCCAATCCCCACCGATAAAGAATTAGCCTCAATATATCCGGTTGGCGTATTTGAAGGCGGAGGCTACTCATCAAAAGGGATATATCGTCCGGCATTTGACTGCCGAATGAAGACAAATACATGCGAAGATTTTTGTCCCGCATGTCAAAAAGCGCTCGAACAACTTATTAAATTTTACACGGAGTAAAAAAAATACAGCTAAGATTTTATTTATAAGCAGAAAACAGCTATTTTTGTCGCTGCTGATTCTGAGATAAAAGAATATATAATATTATAATACTTAAAAGATGTCTTCTAAAAAGAAACAAGTTGAATTACGCGAAGAGAAAGACTGGGAACGTATAGGCACAGCGGTAGTATCTTCCGGACGCTTTATTGAGAAATTTCAAAACCAATTGCTGATTGGTATTGGAGCGGTTGTCATTATTGTGTGCGCTTTTCTGGCATACAACTATTTTATAGTAGGACCTAAGACAACAGAAGCTCAAGTAGCAATGTTTAGGGGTGAACAATATTTCAGGACAGGTCAGGATTCTCTGGCTGTGTTTGGCGATAAGAACGGATATATCGGATTTGAATCTATCATTGACGAATATGGTTCTACCAAACCCGGAAAACTTGCCAAAGTATATGCCGGTCTTTGTTATGCCAATATGGGCAACTATGACAAAGGGCTTGAATACCTGAAAAGTTATAGTGGAAGCGATAAGATCCTTTCCAATTTGATAAACGGTTCGATAGGGGACTGTTTAGACAACCTGGGCAAGTCCGACGAAGCCGTTTCCTATTACATCAAAGCAGCCAAAGGAGTTGACAATGTGTCTCAAAGTCCGATTCTATACAAGAAAGCAGGCTTGATATACAGGACTCAGGGCAACTATGAAAAGGTGATAGAAGTGTTTACGATTATAAAAGACCAGTATATGAATTCACCTGCCGCGATGGAGGCTGATAAGTATATTGAAGAAGCTACAATACTGAAAGGGCAGAAATAATCGGACGCTCAGTCATATCTATTTGATATGCACAAGTTATATACAAAAAGGCGCTATTCCAATGGATAGCGCCTTTATATTTTTAGCCAGGTCTGTAATATCAATACCTGTAATGTTCCGGTTTATAAGGACCTTCGACAGGAACGCCTAAATATTCAGCTTGCGATTCGGTCAGCTTCGTCAGCTTAACGCCTATTTGTCCCAAGTGTAGGCGGGCGACCTCTTCATCCAGATGCTTAGGCAAACGATATACATCCACTTCGTAGTCGCGTATCCATAGCTCTAATTGAGCCAAAGTCTGATTGGTAAACGAGTTGCTCATCACAAAGGACGGGTGTCCGGTGGCACAACCCAGATTTACCAAACGTCCCTCTGCCAACAAGAAGATGGAATGCCCATCAGGGAAGGTGTATTTATCAACCTGAGGTTTGATGTTCGTATGCTTGATGCTTGGATAGTTAACGAGCTTGTCCACTTGTATTTCATTGTCAAAGTGCCCGATATTACATACTATCGCCTGATCTTTCATGCGGGCTATATGTTCAATCGTGATAATATCCCTGTTTCCGGTGGTGGTGACAAAGATATTGCCTTCTTTGACGGCTTCTTCCATCGTAGTCACTTCAAAACCTTCCATAGCCGCTTGCAAGGCGCAAATAGGGTCGATTTCGGTAATAATGACGCGTGCGCCATAAGAACGCATGGAGTGCGCGCAACCTTTACCTACGTCTCCATATCCCGCGACAACGACTACCTTTCCGGCAATCATCACATCGGTTGCCCTTTTGATGCCATCCGCCAGTGATTCGCGGCATCCATAGAGGTTGTCGAACTTCGATTTGGTAACAGAGTCATTAACATTAATAGCCGGAACCAAAAGCTCTCCACGTTCCATCATCTGATATAAGCGATGCACGCCGGTTGTCGTTTCTTCCGAAACGCCTTTCCATTCGGCTACAGTACGATGCCAACGATTTTTATCCTCATTGAGAATACGTGACAGCGTGTCCAGTATAACTTGTTCTTCGTGATTGGAGGCTTCTTTCTTTAAGAAGTCAGGGTTTTCTTCGGCTTTATATCCCCAATGTATCAATAGAGTAGCGTCGCCGCCGTCATCAACAATCAAGTGAGGTCCTTTCCCGTTGGGGAATGATAGCGCCTGTTCGGTACACCACCAGTATTCTTCAAGTGTTTCCCCTTTCCAAGCAAAGACAGGTACACCCGCCGCCGCGATGGCCGCCGCCGCATGATCCTGTGTGGAAAAGATATTGCAGCTAACCCAACGGAGGTCGGCGCCTAATTCTTTTAGGGTTTCTATCAACACAGCCGTTTGAACGGTCATATGAAGCGAACCCATTATGCGCGCGCCTTTTAATGGCTTGGTAGCTCCGTATTTTTTACGAAGAGCCATTAGTCCCGGCATTTCATGCTCTGCTATTTCTATCTCTTTCCTACCGAAATCGGCAAGGCTAATATCTGCCACCAAATATGGTAAATTTGGTATAAGTTCTTTTGTCATGTATCTAATTGTTAAATATATTTTTCTCCGTATTTTAGCTTTACATCAGCAACGAACTGTTTTATACGCTGCTCTTCTTCTTTCTTACATATAAGCAATACGTTATCCGCCTCAACAACGATGTACCCTTCCAATCCCTGCACTACGGCAAGTTTACCTTCGGGTAAGGTGACTATGTTTTCGAAGCTGTCAAAAAAGAGAGTATTAGCTATCAGTGAGGCATTCGCATTTTCATCTTTATCCGATATTTCATACAACGAACCCCATGTACCCAAGTCGGACCATCCAAATTCAGCCGCTTGAACATAGACGTTGGATGCTTTTTCCATAATGCCGTAGTCAATAGATATATTAGGGCAGAAAGGGAAGTTTTCGTCTATGAATGCTTTTTCTTTCTCTGTTCCAAATACATCCAATCCTAAATCAAACCGGGTGGTGATTTCAGGTAAGTATTGATGCAGGGCATCCAGTATTGTTTTGTTATTCCAAATGACTATGCCTGAATTCCATAGGAATTCTCCACTTTCAAAGAAGACTTTGGCTAATTCAAGGTTTGGCTTTTCTGTAAATACCTTCACTTTATTTACTTCGTCAAGCTTTTCTTCGCTCATCTGTATATATCCATAACCGGTTTCAG
>JAISKQ010000039.1 GCA_031260865.1 Prevotella sp. | reverse complement strand
GCCATTGTTTTATGATAGTCAAGGTGGTCTTGTGTAATATTGGTGAATATACCCCCTTCAAACTTCAATCCGCTAATCCGTTTTTGATGTATCGCATGGGAACTAACTTCCATAAAGGCGTATTCACAACCCGCGTCCACCATCTTTTTCAGCATATCGTTCAATGAAATGGGGTCGGGCGTCGTATGTGTGGCATGGTACATCGTGCCGTCTATATAGTTGGCGACAGTGGACAGCAATCCGGCTTTGTAACCCAATTCGCGGAATATTTCGTAAAGCAGGGTCGCTGTGGTTGTTTTTCCGTTTGTTCCTGTTACTCCTACTAATTTCAGTTTGGAGGAAGGATCGCCATACCAGTGCGTCGCTATTTTTCCGGCGGCGTCTGCACCGTCCATCACATTCACGTAGGTGATGCCATCCACGAATGTATCTATTTTTTCTTCGTGAATAATCACTTTCGCTCCCAGGTCAAGGGCATTGTTTATATATTGGTGTCCGTCCACTTGCACGCCTTTCAGCGCGATGAAAACCGAACCGGAAACAGATTTGCGCGAATCGGTGAAAACACCTGTTACATCCGTATCAATATCTCCTTTTATTTCTGTTACATCTATGTTCTTAAGTAAATCCTGCAATTTCATATGATAATAATTTTGATTTTAGTTGCCATATGGAACTCGCATGATTTTTATTATCATGGACTTTGGTGATTTGACAAAAATCATACTTCGTTTCATATCTGTATTTTTTATTAATTTAATTCTATCGTTATCGTAACCCCTCTTGTGAACCTATTTCCCGGAAGTACCGACTGTTGTCTTACTTTGCCTGCTCCTATCAGGTTGACTCTCAATCCGGCGGTTTCGAGGATATAGACGGCGTCACGCGCTCCCATTCCTAACACATTCGGGACAATTCCTTGCCTTATGGCGCTGTTTCTTTCCAATAAGATACCATTGACAGTTGATCCGGCTTTTATCCATTCTACCTTATCTCCTGAAAAATTATATGCTTGAGCCAGTTTATTTAAAACGATTTCGGTATTCTTCAAAGAGCCATTCTTTACCATCGGAATGAATAAATTCGTCGTGTCTTTTGGAGCGTCGACAGGTGTGGCAACGATATTCCGTGTATAGATATCTTCCGCTATACTTTTGAAGACGGCTCCCGGCATTAGCCCTCCCGATGGTGATCCTTCCGGTCTGCGGATTCCCACAAAGCAAGTATATTTGGGATCGTCGGATGGAAAATAGCCGCAGAACGACACATAATATCCTTCGTATCCGCCTCCGGAGGCGATCATCGCTGTACCGGTTTTTCCGGAAATAGGGAAAAATTTTGAATTAACGGCTTTTCCCGTACCGTCGGTAACGACGCCTCTTAGTATCTCTTTTATTTCATTCAATGTCTTTTCGGAACATAAAGAAGGATTAATCACTTCTGTCTCAAATTCTTCCTTAACATCTCCATTTTTGAGGAACGCTTTTGTCAGGAATGGTTTTATCATTTTACCATTGTTTGCTATCCCATTGTAGAACATCAGCATGTAAATGGGTGGCACTTGTGATTCGTAACCGAAAGACATCCAAGGTAAAGTGGTATTAGAGAACGGATTGGTTTTATCGTTCGGAAAACGGATGGCAACTGTACCTTCCCTTCCTTTTAAAGGAACATCCCATTTCAGTTTTTTAGTCAAGCCCATGTCGTGTATATGCTGTACATATTTTGTGGGATTATTCTCATAGCCTTTCAGTATCATTTTCGAAATAACCACATTCGAAGAAATTTGCATCCCTTCGGCAATCGTCATATATTGTTTGCGCCCGCCTGTACGCCAATAGTGATCCTTTACCAACGTTCCTCTATAATTGAATACACCGTTACCCACAAATATAGAATCGTTAGGAGTCACCACGCCATCTTCGAGGGCAATCATCAATGATACCGTTTTGAATGTGGATCCCGGTTCGAACATATAGGAGAACGCGTTCGGGTTTCTTTCGGTATACACGCCTTCCGATATGCGATTCAAATTGGCTATCGCTTTTATCTCGCCGGTGGCTACTTCCATCACAATGGCGCAACCCGATTCGGCTTTTGTCTCAACAAGCTTGTTATACAGGGCGCTTTCCGCCTTGTCCTGAATATCTACATTGAGCGTTGTTTTAATATCCCAGCCTTCTACCGGCTCTTTCAGTACTTTGTCTATCCATCTGCCCTGCACATGCTGGCGGGTTTTAAGTCCCGGCACGCCTTTTAATATCGAATCATATTTTAGTTCCAGCCCGCTGGCGCCCCCTTCTTCTATATTTTTAAAAATTGATCCGACCGTCCTGTTTGCTAACCGACCAAAAGGTTTGAGACGCATTGTTTTTTCTTCCGTAAATAATCCGCTTTTGTTGCTCTTCTGGTTAAAGAAAGGGTATGTTTGGAGTTCTTTCAGTTCTATATAATTTATGTCGGGGCGGATAATTCTTATATATCGGCTACGTATTTTAACCTTGTTTTTTGAGTCGCTATTCTTGTTCCGGTCAATTAATTTGATTTCTTTACGGCTAAGATCCCATCCATCCAATATTATCTGTTTGTATTGATTCGCGCTTCTGTCAGGAAATTTTTTGGCTAATGCTTGCGAAAGCGGCGTCACATATTTCATTAGCGTGTCTTTCTTTATCCCGTCAGCCATGAAATCCATATAAACGCCGTACAGCGGTTCGCTGGTCGCAAGCAAACGATTGTCGTCCGCATAAATATTTCCGCGATTAGGGCGTATATCATGGTCTTTCTTTACTGTTTCCTGTTTGCCAAGTTCTCGCCACATCGAACCTTCCGCATATTTAATTTTAAAGATGCAAACGATAATCGCAATAAATATCAAGGACAGAAAAAACGTAATCCAACCATATCGGCTGACCGCTACTTTTTTTAATCTTCCTTCTGATTGCTTTGCCATTTTTATTCCTTTTTCCCTACTATTTATTTTTTAATCTTATATATAGGCTCTTTTGCTTGCTCCAGTTCTATGCCATTCTTCTGAACCAGATCTTCCACTTTCGATTCACGGCTGATCCCCATCAACTCGGCTGATATCGTAAGGGATTCATATTTGGCATCCTTCAATTCCTGTTGAAGTTTTTCTATTTTTGCTATTTCTTCTATGCAACTATACCTATTGCTGATATAGAGGACAATAATAACGAACACGGTGATAATAAAACGCGCGTTTTTCCATAAGAAATCTTCGGTGAGTACAGTACCCCCCAGAATATACATTATCCTTTTTCTGATGTTCTTTATTGTCATATTATAACTTTATCCTTATTCTATTTTTTCAGCGATTCTCAATTTGGCGCTACGTGAACGCGGATTGCACTCTTCTTCTTCCCGCGAAGGTGTAATCACCTTGTTGTTGATTAGCTTGAAGGGCGTTTCAAAATTGCCGAAGAAGTCTTTTTCTACTTTTCCTTCAAAATTGCCTGTTTTAAAGAAGTTCTTTACAATCCTATCTTCCAGCGAATGATAGGTGATGACAGATATCCTCCCTCCTGTTTTCAGTATGTCAAGAGCTTGCTCCAGCATATCCTTCAACGTTTGCATTTCTTCATTCACTTCTATCCGTAACGCCTGAAAAGCTTGAGCCAGTATTTTTTTTTCTTTTTCGCCTCTACCCACAAATGAAGCGAGTGTAGTCAGCAGGTCGCTTGTTTTTTGGTAAGGCTTCTCTTTTCTTGTTTTCACGATGGCGGAAGCAATGCGGCGCGATTGTTTCAGTTCGCCGTATAGATAGAAAATATCCGCCAGCTTTTCTTCCGTATAAGTATTTAATATCTGGGCGGCGGTCTTGCCTCCTTGCCGATTCATGCGCATGTCCAAATCGCTGTCTTCGAACCGGAACGAAAAGCCTCTGTCCTCCGCGTCGAAGTGGTGCGATGAAACGCCTAAGTCAGCCAATATAGCATCTACTTCGGTTACATCATAATATCTGATAAAGTTCTTCAGATAGCGGAAATTGCCACGTACAAAAGTAAACCGTTCATCTGCCCGGACATTGTTTATCGCGTCTTTATCCTGGTCGAAGGCATATAGATGCCCATCCTTTCCCAAACGGGATAATATTTCCCGCGAGTGTCCTCCTCCTCCGAATGTAACATCCACACAGATGCTATCGGGACGAATATTCATTCCTTCAACACTCTCGTGAAGCAAAACAGGTATATGATACGCGTTAGCCATGGTTAGTCGTTTAGTGTACTGTTATTCATTAACGCCTGAATGCGTGAACTAAAATCGTCAGCCGGAATAAGCGTCTTTTCCAACGCTTCGTTCGTCCATATTTCGATTGTATTGTCCACTCCTAAAAATATCACATCAGAGGCAATACCTACCATCTGACAATATCGTTTCGGTATAAGTATGCGTCCGTTTGCATCCATGTCCAACCGTTCGGCGTCCACAACAAACTGTCGGAACAAGGCTTGTTGCCCGGCATCCCACTTATTCAGGCGCGAACGCAATTTAGCGACTTCTTCCTCCCATACTTGCACCGGGTATAGTATCAGGCAATTTTGGAAAATGTCTTTTCTTAGTATCAATGTACTATTTCCGGAGGATTGCAATAGCTTCCGAAAAGCGGCAGGCACAAAAATCCTTGCTTTCGCGTCTATTTTCGCTTCTATATTTCCTAAAAATTGTAACATTAATACTTTGAATTTTAATACTATACAATACGTGACGTAAAGGTATAAAGAATAAAACACTTTTCCCCACTTTTCCCCACTTAAAATGCAATAAAAGTTTTCAACAGGGAATGAACAGGATATAAACAAGTTATGAACAAAATATTAACAGCGGAATCCCCCTATAATAAAACAATACAAAATATTGTATATCAATATATTATTCAGAAAACAGAGGCATTTAGAGTAAAATGCCTCATGGGTAATTGTTGATAACTGACACATATATTCTATTGATATAAAATTAGATATAACGATCTATTTTATATCGAACTTACATTGACATAAGGCAATGGGCATTTTTATTTTACTTCCTCGACGTCAATATATAATTTATTTCCTTCGCTCCGGTAAGCGCTTCGTGAGTGAGGCTATAGCCGTTCAACGGTTTGCCGTCTATTCGCACTTCCTTAATGTAATCGGCTGTTACATCCTTTGGTTTAACGACATTGATAACCACCTTATCGGATTTATAGTATTTAGGATCAAGCTTGATCGTCACTTTGTCGAATGTCGGCGTTGTCAGCGTGTAATCGGGTTTTCCCGGACATTCGGGATATAGTCCCATCATACTGAATACAGCCCATCCCGAAATGGTGCCTGTGTCATCATTCCCGGGCAATCCTCCCGGCGCGTTTGTAAAATGCTCAGCCAGTATCTCTTTCACTAATTTTTGGGTGCGCCACTCTTCTCCTTTTATCTGACTGAACAGATATGGGTAATGAATATCCGGCTCGTTGGTCACATCAAAATAACCATTATCGAATACGGATTGCAGTTTATCCACAAAGCCCTTCTTGCCTCCCATTAGTTTTATCAATCCGGGTATATCGTGCGGAACGGCAAATGTGTAGTTCCACGCGTTTCCTTCATGGAAGCCGGGGTTCGGTTCAAAATTAGCGCCTTGCAACGGATTAAATGGCGTAAGAAATTCGCCGTTCGGCAATATAGGTCGGAGCGTACCGTATTCTTTGCTATAATAATGTCTGTAATCAAGCGAGCGTTTATAGAACTTATCCGCGTCTTCTTTCTTTCCTAACGATTTTGCCAACTCCGCCAAGTTCCAGTCGGCTATATAATACTCTAAAGCATGGGAAACAGAGTTGTCGTATTTCTCCCTTAACGGCACATAGCCAAACTTCATATAATCATCGTTATCGGGACGCAACAGGTTTTGCGCTCCCGGTGTAGTCGCCGATTTGATGAATGCTTCGTACGCGGTATTTATATCAAAGTCGCGCAATCCTTTCATCCAAGTGTCTGTAATGACAGGGATAGCGGGGTCGCCCTCCATCGTCAGCGATTCGCGTGAATAAAGTTCCCACTTCGGCATCCAGCCCGATTCTTTATACATATCGATGATAGATCGTACCATCTGCAACTGGCGGTCGGGAAACAACAGCGTCATCATCTGATGCAGATTGCGATAGGTATCCCACAGGGAATAGACTGTATAACGGTTTTCTTTGGTCGTTTTTATCTCCGCGCTTTCCATCGCCGGATATTGCCCGTTTACATCCTGTAAGATGTTAGGGTGGATAAGCGTATGGTAAAGTCCGGTATAGAACACCACCTTCTGGTCTTCCGTACCCCCTTCGACCAAGATACGCGACAGGTCGTCGTTCCACTTTTGGCGGGCGGCAAGGCGAATAGCGTCAAAGTCGGGTCGCGCCTGCTCTTTCTCGAGGTTCATACGGGCATTTTCCATGCTGACAAAAGAGACTCCCAACTGCACTTCCACGGTTTCCCCTTCTTGGCAATCGAACGTGAAATAAGCGCCGACATCGTCGCCTGCTATTTCTTTCTCGTACTTAGTATATATCTTGTATTTTCCGGCATCGGTATTCCATTCATCTTCCCATTTTGCACCGGGGCGTTGAAATTTCCAATAACCTGACTTTTGTGGTTTCTTGCTGACACGCATCACAAAGTAGATAGGGAATACCGCTTGATTCTGTGTATAACAGAATGTGCCCAGAAGTTTTGTCCCTTCCACTTCGGTATCGCTAACCTTGCGCACCATAGCGCCCGTTTCGTTTGTCAATCCTTCTCCCAAGTTAAGCAGAATATGATTCTGCCCTTTCGGGAAAGTGAAACGAGATATACCTACCCGCGGGGTCGCGCTGACCTCGGTTTTGATATTGTACTTGGTCAGGAAGTTGGCATAATATCCGGGAGTCGCTTTTTCATCTTTGTATTTGCTCCCGTATTTTTTATAATCCACTTCCAATTCGCCACTGATAGGCATTAGCAACAAACTACCCAAATCGGGGCATCCCACGCCGCTCAGATTGACATGGGCATAGCCGGTAAAAACACTGTTGTCGTAAGAATAAGGTGTAGACCACCATCCGGTGTCTTTGTCGCGCTTATTCTCCGGCGAACCCATTACATTGAATGGGGTGACGGACATAAATCCCTGCGGACACATCGCCCCGGGATTTGTTGTTCCGTAATTCGTTGTTCCTATAAAGGGATTTACATAGTCAACAGGCTCAGTCTGCGCGGATAGGCAACCGGTAGCCAAAGCCATGGTGATTGATAATAGTATTTTCTTCATTAAATAGACAATTATTTACTTACCGCATTATATCCTTCGGCTACAATCGTATAATTAGATACATTTTTAGGCATATCCAATTCTATTACTCTCTTTTCTCCGGCTAACAGATTAATATATCCGTCAGAGAAATAGGCAGGGAGCAATATCTCTTTCGTATCCTTATCCACCGCATTTAATTTAACGGCTACTGCCAAACCATTTGAAGGATTGGATACTTCCACTAAAACTTTACCCTTACTGTTGGTCGTTTTAATGTTTACCGCCGCGGCAGGTAATGTATTCATTTCCGCGTACGATTGGCTATTACCATCGGTCATCCAATAGTCGTTGACAGATAAAACCTTGCCTTTGGCATCTTTCAGTTCGAGGCGCGCCAGATACAGTTTAGGCAGGTCGCCGCCTTTTTCGGGAACGAAGCATTGGGTCGCGGTATTCGCTTTAGCGTCCAGTTTTATATTTTTCTTATACAGTTCCTTACCTTGCAAGTCGATATAGCGCAGACCGGCAGTTACCGATTTATAATCATTCAATGTCGAATTTATGACCATCACATCGTTCGCAGGCAAGTTCATCTGTATGTGGATTGGCTCGCATGCTTTCTTCGCGCCGAAGTAAGACCCCGGAGTTTCATAATCGTAAGTGTATGTTTGCCAAATCATGCTCGGCCATGCCGGATGGCTCATCCACAAGATAAGCCCGGTGGTGGTGTTCCACATTTTGCTGTTCCACGCTTCGAGCATGCTACGCCATGCGTCATAAGTCACAAACTGCGACTTGCGAGAGAAGTCTTCCATGCTGTCGGGAGCGCCATAACGGTTTACAGCATTGATAAAGTCGCCGAAATTTTGAGATGTATGGTGCAAATCGTGATATGCCCACACATCGTTGATAGGCCAAAGGTCTTCCGGCGCAATAAACTTGCGGATGGTATTCGCCGTAGGGACTGCATAGCTACCCATTTCGGTGTCAAACCCTTGCGCATTCTTCGTGTAATATAAAGAAGGGTCTTTGAAATATCCCCAAGGACCGCTTGTTCCCATATTCAGGAAGCGGGATTGTCCATGATAGTGACGTGTGGGGTCTTCTTTCGCTATCATCACGGAAATGCTTTCTTCTAATTGTTTAGGAGCGAAGCCTTCGTTGCGTGGACACCAAATAGCGATAGACGGATGGTTGCGGAAACGGCGGACAACATCCGTCGCGTTCTTTACAAATAGCAGAAAATCGCTTGGTTCAACCGTATCGTCGGTAGTAATCCAGAAATCATTCCAAACCATCATCCCATATTCATCGCAGAGCGCATAGAAGTCTTCTTCGGTGGTTTCGCCTGTCCAGTTACGGATAATGTTGAAATTAGCGTCTTTATGCAACTTCATGTAAGGTTCTATCCTTTCTCTCGAAACACGTTTCAATCCGTCGTCCATACCCCAGTTGCCGCCACGGCAAAATATCCTTACGCCATTGACTCTGATAACCAAGAAAGGACCCACGGGATCATCGTTCGATAGCGATTGAAGTCCTGACGTATCCGCGTCTTTCGCGATAGTAGGTAATTGGTTGTCTTTCGAGAAGAATACGCGGTTAAGATAATCGAATACCGGTTTACCCTTATTTACAGTTTCATTCGGAGTGTACAGGACACGTGTGTTTTTATCATTCTCATTTACCATCAGTTCGTACGACATTTCCCTGATACCGAACCGTATCTTTTTTGTATCGGAGAACCGGTTATTCACTTGCATCGTAAGTTCCAAGTCGTATAGTTCGGGATTGCCATAACCGTTTGGCCACCACAAGCGAGGATTTTTCAGATTCAGTTCTTTAAATTGTTCAGGCGTGAATACGACTTCTTTTTCTTCGTTCGGAGCCAGCGTACATGGCAATGATATATTTATATTCTCTATTTTAGCGGTCAGCGTACCATTTACAGTCTTCGGAGTTATATTCTTTACGATGGCTTTAATTGAGATTTTAGCCTGTGTCGTATCCGGCAATAAGATGTCTGTTGTAACAAGCGGGTCGCCTAATATAATGTCGCCTCCGGCTTTCAACCGTACATCCTGCCAAATACCCGTGTTACGGTCGCGGATTCCCGGAATCCAATCCCAACCAATGGAAGATATAAATGTAGGACCGTCTGTGCTCAACACGCCTCCGTTCAGCCCTTGTCCGGCAATCATGGATTGTTCGTGAGGAATACCGGGATTGTCGGGAGGAGAAACATGGAAGGCAAGGATATTTTCTCCGGTTTTATTAACAAAATCGGTAATCAGAAATTCGCCTCGTATAAAAGCTCCTTTCGTATTGCCTATATTCTTTCCGTTCAGGTAGATTTCAGCTTTATAGTTGATGCCGTTAAATAATAGTCGCAGTTGATTGTCCGCTATATCTGTCGGCACGGTAAACTTACATCTGTACCACCAATCGGTACGGCTCAGCGATTCGGGAATATTAAGGTTGTTCAATCCGAAATACGGATCGGGATACACGCCCTGATTCACCAGCGTGGTCAGTACTGTGCCCGGCACAGTCGCGTCATACCATTTGTCTGTATTTAGCGATGGGTCAAATATAGACTTATTCGCTTCCAATACCGTTTTGCCATCGGTCATTTCCCAGCCTTCCGTGATAATCCATTCGCCATTCACAACAGGAGCAAGGATCGTGGCGTTTTTTTTCTTGGCAACTCTTTCGGCTGTCTGAAAAGGAGCTTTCCCTTTAGGTAATTGGGATTCGGGTTGCGGTTGCCTCAATCCTGTCCATAATTGCCCCGGAATAAAGTCTTGGGCTTTTGTATTTACAGATGACATCATAATCATTAATATCATCAAGCACACATAAAATTTCGATTGTTTTTTGTTGGTCATTGGTAATATATTAATCTGTTATATTTCTACTTTCCTACATCGATAGGGAAAAGGGATGTTTCTTACATTTAAAGATGAAACACTACCTATAATAATAACAATTAAAGCCCTTATCTTCCTAGCGGATAAAGGTAATACTTTTTGACAATGAGGCAACTAAGTTTTCACGAATATTAGCATTTTGACTTAGAAACTGTTTGAGTTTCCCCGAATTTATTTTTTATGTAAGTAAGTTTTTACTCGCTTTAAAAACTTAATCAAACACAGACGAAATAAGGCGCAATCTATTGTGATTACACCTTACTATACGATCTATGAATTTACATACTTTTACTTCGATTTTATCAATCTTCCTA
>JAISKQ010000012.1 GCA_031260865.1 Prevotella sp. | reverse complement strand
ACCGATAAAATTTAAACAGTTTCTAAATAATACATTAAAGAAAAATATCACTAAAATATCATTTCGCCCGTACTTTTTTCCAAAGAAAGTAATTAGATTTGCACAACTTTAGAAAAAATTAGTCTATTAACATAACTATTTTATAATTTGCTGGTTGTGGATACATCAAATAATTCGTATTTTGGAAAAGCAATTTTGTTTATTGTCTTGTCCATAGTTGTCTTTTTGCTTTGCAAACAATGGTTGCCCGAGCGTTTATTTCCCGACAATGTGATTACCACGGAGAATATTGTCGTTGACAGCTTGATGCTGAACGCCATAAGCGACACCATGGATCTTGAAGCCACTAAGTATTCTTTGGGAGCAGACAGCCTTCAAAATAGTGATATAGACGAAGACATAGACCCTTCATTAAAAGCGGACGGATACCAAAACCTGAAACGTTTCTACGAAAAATTATATCAACTGGAACAAACCAAATCAGGGAAAGTAAGAATAGCTTATTTCGGGGATTCAATGAATGACGGGGACTATATCGTACAGGATATACGTAGCGAATTTCAACAGAATTACGGAGGGCATGGGGTCGGTTATGTGGCTATTTCGTCCCTCTCGGCGGCATCACGTGGTTCTATCTCACATCAGGTATCCAACAAAGATTGGATTATACAATCGTTTATAAAGATAAAAAAACCGATTCGCCCGTTCGGTATCGACGGACAAGTATTCTTTACCCGTAAATCAGGAGCCGGAGTAAGATATAAAGCGCAATCACAAGCTCATTCCACATTGTTATATAGCCCTGTCCTGTTATTCGGCTGTTCCAATAATAAGGATGCTTCAGTGACAATCCGCGTTGATAAAGATTCCGTGTCGACAAAGAACCTTCATCCCGCGCATAAATTGAACACATTGAGCTTGATGTCGTCGGATGTGAAATCGTTGCAGGTAACATTCAACAACGCCGACTCCATACCAATTTACGGATTTAATTTTGGCGATAGCACAGGCGTCCATGTGGATAACTTCTCCATGCGCGGAAATTCAGGATTACCATTGTCTATTCTAAGTCCGGCATTGATGAACGCTTTCGACAGAGTATTGGGTTATGACCTTATCATTCTTCAGTATGGAGCAAACGTGTTGGGTTACGGGTCGCTTAATTATAATTGGTATGAGCGGAATATGATTACGGTTGTGAATAATCTCCACCAGTGTTTTCCGAACGCGGATATACTCATTATATCCACCGCCGATAAAGCAAGTAAGATAGAGCAAGAAATGAAAACCGACCCGGCTGTTTTAGCTTTGGCGAAGGCTCAGAAAAACTATGCCCGAAAAACAGGTTCCGGTTACATAAATCTATACGAAGCGATGGGCGGCAACGGATCAATGGTGAAATGGGTGGACGAATTACGTTTGGCGAACAAAGACTATACCCACTTTAACGCCTCCGGTTCCAAGAAAGTGGCAAAGCTAATTTACAACCAAATAGATAAAGGCTACCAGAAATATAAACAAAAAGACGAATGATATTCCCGAAGAAAATAATACTTACGTTTTTTTCCATATTATACATATTCCTGCCGTTCTGTTTATCGGCTAAAGGAGAGCAGAAACCGGAAGGGGGAGGCAACCGTGTCTTCGCCAACGAGGAATTGTTGAATCCTGTTTTTGAAAAATTGTATAATCTGGAAATGACTAAAAAAGGGAAAATAAATATTGTCCATATCGGCGATTCACACATTCAGGCGGACTTCTTTACGAATACCATTAGAAGTGAATTGCAATCTGTCTTCGGAGACGGAGGCTATGGTTTTACTTTTCCTTACAGCCTGATAAGGACAAACGGAACCCGTGCTGTAAGATACAGTAGCAACGCCGTATGGCAAAATATAAAGAATATATCTCCGATAGCCGATGTCGGCGTTGGGCTTAGCGGTATCGCTTTATACACTTCCGCCGACAATTTCATCTTGCAATTATATACCGAAGCAGACTACGAATTTAATAAGGTGAAAATCATATATCCTGAAAAGGATTTGCATTACAAAATGAGCATCACGGCGGATCCGTTGGAAGTTACGGGAGGTAGTCCTTCCGCTACGGTCTCCGTCGGCATAAAGTATCACAAAGTAAAGAGCGGGGAAAGCTTATCCACCATCGGACGGAAGTATGGCGTTACTATTACTCAGATAAAGAAAGCCAATGGAATGAAGTCTAACACGATAAGAATCGGTCAATCACTAAAAATACCCGTTAAAGGCACGGCGAAAACAACGACTCCCGCTATAAGGGCTTCAAATATAGAAGGAAAAGAGCTGCAATATGTAAACTTAGTATCTAAGCCTTATTACGCGTCCTATTCCTGTGATTCGGCGATCAGACGCGTCACATTGATCCCTGACGGACAAATGGCAATGTACACCCTGAACGGATTTGTTATAGAAAATGATAAACCGGGAGTTATATACCATACCATTGGCGTGAATGGAGCCAGAATGTCGGATTACAATAAGTATCAGTTGTTTTTCGATCAGTTACCTATATTGCGTCCCGATTTAGTTATTCTTTCGTTCGGAACCAATGAATCCTTCGGCAAAATGTCGGATACGGAATATATATTCCAGTTAAATGAATTTGTAAGCAAGATAAAAAAACAAAACGCGAAAGCGACCATATTGGTAATGACTCCGCCGCCGTCGATGTTTCGTCATCGCCTTCCAAATACATTTATCGCCGATTACAGTATCGCGCTTATGGGTATTAACTATTTGCCTGTATGGGATTTGTATTCGAGGATGAATGGGGATTCGGCGATCAGACCCAGCGGTGATTATGCTTCCATGATAGCCCAGGACAAAGTTCATTACACCTCCGGCGGATACGAAGCGCAAGGAGAATTGTTTGCTTCCGATTTTATCGAAGCATATAATAACTATAAGAAACAGAGAAAACATTGAAAACATTTTTTGACAATCTAAGCAACATTTATCTACCCGACTATATAGAAGATCTGGTAAACGACATAACTCCATATTTAGTGTATGACCCATCCCGCCCGCTATTGTTCAACAGCGCGTTCTTCATGGGATTTTTCCTGATATTCTACATGGTTTATGTAACAAGCCGTAAGCACGACCATTTCCGAAAAGTGTACCTGATAGCATTTTCCCTGTACTTCTATTACCTGGCGGGGGGGAATACAATGGATATAAACTTCTTCGGACTTCATTTTCGGTTCAATTATTTTATATTGCTGGTTATCTGCGCCGTCGTCACGCATCTATCAGCGGTGAAAATGTATCATACGGAAAAACAATCCGCCCGGAAATTCTGGTTGACGCTTATCATCGTCGGTAATTTGTTGATGCTGTCCTACTTCAAATACACCAACTTTCTGATAGACAATATAAACGTTATTTTCAGCAGCAACTTTGCCTTGCATCATATCATCCTGCCGATAGGAATATCTTTCTTTGTGTTTGAGGCGATTAGCTACGGTGTGGATTTATATCGTAAACAGATGAAGCCCGCCGATTCGTTGCTGGATTTCTGTTTCTATATTACTTTCTTTCCTAAGCTGGTAGCCGGTCCTATTATCCGCGCGAAGGAATTTCTCCCTCAGATGAAAAATAAGCTGCACCTGTCGAAAGAAGATGCCGGCGCGGCGATATTCCTTATCTTGATAGGACTGATAAAGAAAGCTATAATCTCAGACTATATATCCCTCAACTTTGTGGATCGCGTATTCGACTCGCCCATGAGTTACACGGCATTTGAAAACCTGATGGCAATGTATGGCTATACATTGCAGATATACTGTGACTTCTCGGGATATTCCGATATGGCGATAGGACTGTCTTTGCTTATGGGATTTACGATACCGCCCAACTTCCTTACTCCATATAAATCCCAGTCCGTCACCGAATTTTGGCGTCGCTGGCATATATCGTTGTCCTCCTGGTTAAGGGATTACCTGTATATCTCGATGGGCGGTAACCGTAAGGGGAAAATAAGAACTTATTTCAACCTGTTCATGACCATGCTCATCGGCGGACTATGGCACGGAGCATCGTGGAAATTCGTTATCTGGGGCGGGCTTCATGGCGTTATATTAGTGATAGAACGCTTCTTTAAGCAGTTTATAAAAGTGCCTGACAACCGTCTTACCCGTATCATCTGTATTTTACTGACCTTCCATTTCGTCGCTTTTTGCTGGATATTCTTCCGCGCGGGAAGTTTTGAACTGGCGGGTAATATCATTTCAAATATAGGGGAACTGACTTTTGCTCCTACCGAGTGGTTAGCTGTGCTTCAGGGTTATAGGAACGTATTTATCTTACTGATTATAGGTTATGTCATGCACTTCCTGCCCGAAAGACTTGTAAATTCCATAAAAGCAGGATTCGACGCCATACCGTTAGTTGGCAAAGCTACGTTAGCAGGCGTTGTATTCTGGATGGTGTTTGCCACAGCGTCAAGCGGACCTCAGCCATTTATCTATTTTCAATTCTAAATCAACAATAAGCAATAATAAATTGAGAATCCATTACTTCAATCCCGGACACGAAACGGCGGTACTGAACGCGTCGCCTTATTATATGGCTCCGGCTAATGTGGCGGTCATGCAAAAGGAATTGGCTTTTCTTCCGGCTTGGTATGCCGCGCCTGACGATTTTGTGCTGGTTGAAGATAAATCAGATCCCTATTATACATGGCTGACCGATAATTTATTAAACCTACCAAAACCCATTGCACAGAATGAATTGGAACAACATGGCGATGCCGAAATAGCGTTATGGGGCATTTCGCCGCAGGCTATCCATTATTTCGAAGAGTTGAATAAGAATGGCGCGCTTAACCTCTCCATTCCCGCATGGGAAGAAAACTATTCGTACCTGAACAACCGACAGGCGGCGAGGGATTGCCTTGTCGAATTAGTGAACCGCATACCTCAGCTTTCCGATGCTGTTATTCCCCATTTTTATACCCGATTGGAAGATATAACAAAGGCTGTCGCCGATTCCCCTTGCCAATTACTTGCCAAAGCGCCTTATTCGTCTTCGGGCAGAGGGCTTTTATGGCTTCCGCCAACAGGGCTTACCCGAACCGAAAATCAGATATTACACGGCATATTAAAGAAACAGGGAAGTGTATCTGTGGAACAAGTCCTTGATAAACAGATTGATTTTGCCATGGAATTTATGTCCGATGGGCAAGGAAGTGTGAAATTTGTCGGATATTCCTTATTCTATACAAATCCGAAAGGAGGTTATGAGGCTAATTACATCGGCTCTCAAAAGAGTATAGAGGATATGTTGGCGGAAAAAGTCCAACAATCCTTTATCAATGAAGTGAAAGAAAACCTTATCGCCCTACTTGCCGAAAAGTACTCCCGGCAGTACAACGGCTGCATAGGGGTAGATATGCTGATCTATAAAGAAGGGAACGAATACAGGCTGCAACCTTGCCTTGAGATAAATATGCGGTATAATATGGGATTCTTATCTTACCATATTTATGAGAAATACGCGCGTCCTTGTTCTCACGGAAAATTTTATACAGACTTTAATCCTAAAGCCGGAGAAATGTATAAGAGCCATTTACAGATGCAAAGAGAATTTCCTCCCCACATAGAGGACGGAAGATTATTATCAGGCTATATCGCGCTTTGCCCCGTAAACGAAAAAAGCAGATACAGGGCGTATATACTAATCACCAAAGACAGCTGACATTCAATGTCTTTCCCTCCGCCTAAACTCGGCGCAAATAATCGCCGTTGCTATCGCTACATTCAAAGATTCTGACGTGGGGCTACCCAACGGATAATTCGGTATATACAGTTTTTGGCTGATCAGTTTTTCTACTTCAGGACGTATGCCGTTGCCTTCGTTACCCATTACGATAATCCCGACAGGAGATATTTCCTGCTCATACATGTTTTCCCCATCCAGCAATGTACCATAAACAGGTAACTGTTGATTCCGGGTCAAAAAAGCGGCTAAGTCCACGTAATGCACGCTCACGCGAGCTAACGCTCCCATCGTCGCCTGCACTACTTTCGGATTATAGGCATCCACAGTATCCAGCGAACAAAAGATATGTTTGATCCCATACCAGTCCGCCAAACGGATAATGGTTCCCATATTGCCGGGATCCTGAATACCATCCAATGCCAATGTGAGCTGTTTACTTATATCAATCCCTTCTCTATAAACCGGTTGATAGAAAACAGCCAATACTTGCTGGGGATTTTGCAGAAAACTGGCTTGAGCCAACTCGCTGTCATTCACTTCAATTACTTCTTCTACATCTTTCGTTTCCGCCGTATTCAGAAAATCAGGCGTTGCCACAAGTAACTGACACGTTAAGCATGGTAATAAATCACTTACCATTTTGTTCCCTTCCGCTACAAAAGTCCCGTGTTCGGAACGGTATTTCTTCTCCTTTAGTGAACGGATATATTTCAGTTTGTTTTTGCTTAAGCTCATTTTGTCGTTGATAATCTATTGTTAAGTACATCTTTCCTCAAAAAAATCGGTCATTCGGACAGCAGCATGGCGAAGTTTCATCGTTTTTTTATAACAAAACTACAAAAAGAAACAATTAAAACCCTAAATTTGTCGTTCATTTAATAAATAGAATTTGTTTCAGAATATTCTCAATGAGGTATAAATTATTCATTTCCATTCTTATCCTGATATTTTGCGTTATTTTCATCCAATCATGTAATACGACAAAGTATGTTCCCGATGGAGAATACCTCCTTTCCAGCGCGACGGTAAAAAGCGATAAAAAAGTGATGTCAACCTTGGAAATGGAAAATTATATAAAACAAAAACCGAATTTTAAGACTTTCGCCATATTCAAACTTCCCCTGTTTTTATATAACCTTTCGGGAGAAGATACTACAAAATGGATAAACCGTACATTTCGTAACGCGGGAGATCCTCCCGTTTTATATGACAGCACAATGCTCGGGCAAACTGTTATAAATCTGGAACGTATGATGACCAACAAAGGCTATCTTGACGCTCGGGTAATACCACAGGTTGAACTTAAAGACAAGAAAGCCAAAATCATATATGATATTAAGGGCGGTGAGCCTTACCGTATCAACGATTACAATATCAGCGTAAAAGACAGTGTGATAAATAAGAGAATATTGCCAATGCTTCCCCGACAATCGCTGAGGAGCAATAGGCGTAACTCAGTCTCTTCTTCGATGAACATAGATTCCGTTTTATACCGGAATACCCTGGTACACAAGGATGCTCACTTTGATTTGGATATGCTGGATTTGGAACGCGACCGGATTACATCCATTTTACGCAGAACCGGATTTTACGCCTTTAATAAAGAATACATCGGTTTTAGAGCCGACACGGCGTTCGGAAACAATAAAGTCAACCTAAACCTGTCTATCTTCCCTTTTGCCATGCGGACACAAGACGGACAGGTCGTTGAAACACCTCATCGACAATATGTAATAAAAGATGTTAATTTACTGGTTGATTACAATCCGTTGGTCGAAGGGAACATAAATGAGTATGAATCAACCGTCGTATATGAAAAAGACGGATATAAAATAATATACGGGTCACGAGGAGAATATATAAGTCCGAATACGATTTTGGACAACTGCTATATAGTACCGGGCAGCCTTTTCAACGAGAATATGACGGCGCTCACTTACAGCGCATTGTCTCAATTGAAAATCCTGAAAAACGTAAATATCAGTTTTTCTGAAATATGGGAAAACGACTCTACCAAATTGCATTGCTATATAACTTGCATACCCGATAAAAAACAAGGCGTGTCGGCAGAAATGGAAGGGACAAACTCGGGAGGATACTTTGGAGTAGGAGCAGGTATAGGATACTTACATCGCAATGCGTTTAAAGGTTCGGAACTATTCAGCGTGAAGCTAAGAGGCGCTTATGAAGCGATTACCCCGAATTTCGCGAGTTTTTCAAAGAACTACTTTGAAATAGGTGGAGAAACCGCCCTCACTTTTCCCAGTTTCATGTTCCCTTTCTTGAACAGGGATTATAAAAGGCGCATACACGCGTCCACCCAATTTAACGCCAGTTATACATTCCAACGAAGGCCGGGATATTTTACCCGTACCGTGTTAGGATCGGGAGTACAGTATATATGGCAAGACAGGCGGCAATCTCTGAATCGTCATATATTCGATTTAATAAATATCAGCTATATACACCTTCCCAAAAACAGTCTTGATTCCACGTTCTTGGACAGAATATCACCTGCGGCGCGACAATATAGTTTCAAAGACCATTTCATTTTAGGAACAGGCTATACATTTTCACGCACCAATGTAGCGAATCCAAACAGACACAGTCAACCCATTTACTCCCTGCGGGCATCTGTCGAAACAGCGGGGAATTTGTTGGCGCTGGCGGCAAAATTAGCAAATGCCCGGTCGGACGAATTTGGTTCAAAGCAAATATTCAATACAAATTTCGCCCAATTTGTAAAGGCTGCGATAGATTATAGCCGGACATATCAGATAGACGAAAAAAACACCGTCGCATGGCACTTAGGCGGCGGCTTAGCCTACCCTTATGGCAATAACAAGCAAATACCGATACAAAAACGATTCTTTGCCGGTGGAGCAAATAGTGTACGGGGTTGGTCGATACGCGAACTTGGTCCCGGATCGTATTATTTCAGAGGAACCGGAATAGGCAGTGATAAAGATAATTTCTACTATCATTCGGGAGACGTGCGTTTGGATGCCAGTATAGAATACCGAAGTAAGTTGTTCTGGATCATAGAGATGGGGGCTTTTATCGACGCAGGGAATATTTGGACTATCAAGAACTATGAAGATCAGCCCGGAGGCTCTTTTAAGGTTGATAAATTTTATAAAGAAATCGCTTTCGCATGGGGTTTAGGTCTCCGCCTTGACTTCGACTTTGTCCTTATCCGTCTCGATTGCGGTTGGAAAGCGTATGACCCTACGAATGACCCCCAATCAACCAAATGGCCTATCACAGAACCGTGGAAAGTGAAGAAAAACACAGCTTGGCATATTGCTGTCGGGTATCCGTTTTAAGGTTAATCACATAAAAGCGTCAACTTCTTTTCAATTGATGTAAATAATCAATAGTTCGCCAAAAAGTTAAGCAAACTACTGATTATAAACAATATATGTAAGAAAGTCTAATTTTTAATCAATTATGTAAAAGAGAGCACAAATGTGGTTTAACTCGGTCTTTGCATTTCCTGAATGACTTCCATACCTTTTACAATAGCCTGTTCATTCATCGGCAACAAACCATGATGGCGTTCGGGTAAAGATTTTTTCAGACCTAACATCACGTTTTCCAATCTCACCATCGGGCATACTTTCAGAAGTCCGCCCAAGACAATCATATTGAACGCTTTTGTATTCTTCATCAAAGCGGCTGTATCCACAGCTTCTATTTTATAGATATAAATATCCGTCCGTTTCGGCGGATGCTGAAAACCATTCGGATCGTAAATCAGGATGCCTCCCGGCTTCACGTGAGACTCAAATTTCTCTAAAGAAGGCTGATTGAGTATAATAGCTATATCATATTCGTTCACAATAGGCGAACTAATCGGATTATCGCTTAATATAACAGTCACATTCGCTGTGCCGCCGCGTTGCTCCGGTCCATACGAAGGAAACCACGATACTTCCTTATTTTCCATCAAACCTGAATACGCAAGTATTTTACCCATCGACAATACACCTTGTCCACCAAAACCCGCGATTATAATCTCCTGTGTCATAATACTTTTCGGTTTAAATATTTTTTAAATCACCTAACGGATACGCAGGAAACATATTTTCCTCCATCCATTCGTTCGCCGCTTTCGGCGTCATCTTCCATCCTGCATTACAAGTAGATACGATTTCCACGACAGATGTACCTTTGTTTTCCATCGCGTTTTCAAAAGCCTTGCGTATCATTCGTTTTGCCTTCTTCACGGCTGCAGCCGTATGCACGCTCTGACGCGTTACCAAACACACACCCGGCAATTGGGCTAACAAGTCCGTTATTTTGAGCGGGTAACCGTTTTCGGCAATCGTACGTCCGTTAGGCGTGGTGGCGGTCTTCATGCTAAGAAGCGTAGTAGGAGCCATCTGCCCTCCGGTCATACCGTAAATGGCATTATTGATAAAGATAATAGCTATATTTTCGCCTCTATTGGCGGCGTGGATTGTTTCCCCCGTGCCGATAGCAGCCAAATCTCCATCGCCCTGATAAGTGAATACCAGCTTGTCGGGATTGAGGCGTTTAACGGCGGTAGCAACTGCCGGAGCGCGTCCGTGGGCTGCTTCCACCCAGTCTATGTCCAAATAATTGTATGCGAACACAGCACAGCCGACAGGCGCTATTCCGATTGTTTTTTCATGCAAACCCATCTCTTCAATTACCTCGGCAATCAATTTATGAACAACTCCATGTGAACAACCGGGACAATAGTGCATATCCGTATCGTTCATTATTACCGGCTTGTCATACACCAGATTATCCGGATCTATAATATTTGTACTCATAATGTTTTAAACTTTGAAAATCAGCAACCAAATTTACTCTGTAAAGCATCCACCACTTCGCTTGGAGTAGGAACAATACCGCCTAAGCGTCCGTAATGCTCTACTTTTACCTTTCCGTCCACAGCCAGACGAACATCTTCGACCATTTGTCCGGCATTCATTTCCACGGTAAGTATTCCTTTGACCTTTGTCGAATATTTATCTATCGCCTTAGAAGGGAACGGCCACAAAGTAATCGGACGTATAAGTCCTACTTTTACACCTTGCGCGCGAGCTATTTCTATCGCTTTCTGACAGATACGCGCCGCCGATCCGAATGCCACCAAGATATAGTCCGCGTCTTCGCAATTCACTTCCTGATGCAGACAAAACTCTTCCTCTATTTTCCTGTACTTAGCTTGAAGGCGGAGGTTGTTTACCTCCATCTTGTAAGAATCCAATTCGAGCGTCGTGATTATGTTCGGTTCACTGTCGGCAAGCTTACCTAAAGCAGCCCAAGGACATTGTTCCCTGATTTCTTTTTCGGTTCTTCTACGTTTAAACGCGGGTAGGGTTACTTTTTCCATCATCTGACCGATAACGCCATCGGCGAGTATCATAGCCGGAGTCTGGTATTTGAATGCCATATCGAATCCCAACGCCACAAAGTCAACCATTTCCTGCACCGATGCCGGAGCCAGGGTAATCAGGTTATAATCGCCGTGTCCTCCTCCTTTTACAGCTTGGAAATAATCGGCTTGCGACGGTTGTATGGTGCCCAGTCCGGGACCTCCGCGCATCACATTGATAAGCAAGCAAGGCAGTTCGCCCGCCGCGATATATGAAACCCCTTCGAGCATAAGGCTCATTCCCGGGCTTGACGATGACGTCATCACGGCTTTACCGCACGCGGCGCCGCCATATACCATGTTGATAGAAGCTGTTTCACTTTCGGCTTGGAGTACAACCATACCGGTTGTTTTCCAAGGAGCTTCGGACATTAAGGTCTCCATTACTTCCGATTGTGGAGTAATGGGATAGCCAAAGTAGCCGTCTGCGCCATATCTAATAGCAGCATGGGCTATGGCTTCATTACCTTTCATTAAAACTATTTCTTCTGACATAAGCTTTTGATTAGTTATAAAGCGAATCGATGTGGCAAAGTACACAATGATTCTTCATCGTTTATTCAAATTTCTTCTTGTAAATAGCGAGACACGCGTCCGGACATACATATCCACAGTTGGCGCAACCTATACAAGCTTCCGGATTTTTCATGTAAACATAGTGATACCCTCTGCTATTCACATTTCGGGGCTGTAATTCCAAAACGTCGCAGGGACATGAAACTACACAGAGGTCGCAGCCTTTGCAGCGTTCCTCATTTACGACTACAGTTCCTTTAATTTTGGCCATTCTATATAATATTTTTTAGCTGTTGTTTTTCTTTGCGGGGTATTCGATCCACTCCTACACAAAGGTATAAGTTATTTTCTTTTTTTACTGACAAATATGTTAAAAAAAATATGTTTAAAGACATGTTTTTTGACTTTTTATTACTTATATTTAATGAAATATTTGTATATCAACAATCAAAGATCAGATTTAATCAATAAAGACGACTTAATATTGACTATTTGTATCAAAGTCAAAGGGTTCAACCGAATCTGCAGCCCTCTTTTTCCGGCGCTGACATATATATAATCAAAGTTCTTGGAAGAATCATCGATATATGTCGGGAATTGTTTCTTCATCCCGAGAGGCGAACATGCGCCCCTGATATATCCGGTGATATTGAGGAGTTCTTTCATCGGTATCATCTCACAGCTCTTGTTTCCGGATACTTTCGCGGCTACTTTCAAGTCCAGTTCCGCCGCTCCGGGTATGATACAAACGAAATACCCTGATTTATCGCCTTTCAGCACAAGCGTCTTAAAAACCTGCTCCACAGGCTCACCTAATTGCGCCGCCACATGAACGGCGCTAAGGTCGGATTCGTCAACAGTGTAGGAAATCAGTTTATATTCAACCTTTTCTTTATCCAATAAACGAGCCGCGTTTGTTTTCTCAATTTTCATTCTATCTTTATCTTTTGGAGTATAAGAAACTAAAACGTGAAATTAAAAATAATATATGATGAAAACCGCATTTTTTTAAAACAAAATTATCTAATAGAAAGCAGTTACAAGTTACAAGAGTTCTAATGTACAAGTTTACAAGCGTGCAAGTTTACAAGTTTACGAGAAAAGAATGGCGCAAGGCAGTGTTACCCGAAAACTGTTACTTTTGTCACCTTTTGTAATTAGTCGTTGATTTTTCGCTGTTGATTGCTCACTGAAAAGAGGTCTTTGAAATGATGGAGAAGAAGTTATAAGTATTGGGTTTTGAGTTGAAAGTAATAAGCCAAATAAAAAAACAGAGGAAAGAACGAAAAGTGTTACTTTTGTCACCTTTTTAAAGTTTTGAGTAATGAGTAGTAAGTAATGAGTAATATTAAGAAAAATGGCACGAAGCGGTGTTACCCGAAAACTGTTACTTTTGTCACCTTTTTAAGTTTTTGAATTTACAAGTGTACAAGTTTACAAGAATTCTAGCAAGCTAGTAATCTTGAATTCTTGAACTCTAGTAAACTAAAAAAACTGTTACTTTTGTTACCTTTTTTCAACATAGCTCAAGCTAATCATTTGTATATTAGTATTTTATTATAGCTACATTGACTAAAGAGGCTCTCGTTAGAGAGCAAGTTTGATGAAATGAAAGAGAGATTACAAGAAGAAGAATATTAAGAAACAACGTTCGGCGTAGCCAATTAAAAAAGAGAAATGAAAAATGGCGCAAAGCTGTGATGACTGAAAACTGTTACTTTTGTCACCTTTTTAAGTTTTTGAGTTTACAAGTGTGCAAGTTTACAAGAGTTATAGCAAGCTAGTAAACTTGAATTCTTGAACTCTAGTAAACTAAAAATACTGTTACTTTTGTCACCTTTTTAGAATTCTATTAAACTTGAACTCTATTAAACTATTTACTAACTATTTACTGAAAAAGTGTTATCTTTGTTACGTTCTATTTATTAATTGAAAATATATTAACCATGATCAGGAAAATTTATTTAACACTTTTGGTGTTGTCTTTTATTCTTCCGGCATCCTTACAGGCTCAAAATCATACTTTTGCAATAAAAGATGGAAATTTTGTCTATGACAATAAGCCGGTAAAGATTCTTTCGGGCGAAATGCACTATCCACGTATCCCTCATCAGTACTGGAGGCATCGTATGCAGATGCTCAAAGCGATGGGATTAAACACCGTAGCTACTTATGTGTTCTGGAACGCGCACGAACCCAAACCCGGAGAATGGGATTTCACGGGAGATAAGGATCTTGCCGAGTATATAAAGATAGCAGGCGAAGAAGGGTTGATGGTCATATTACGTCCGGGACCTTATGTGTGCGCCGAATGGGAATTTGGCGGATATCCTTGGTGGTTGCAAAATGTTGAAGGAATGGAGTTGAGACGTGATAACGAGCAGTTCCTGAAATATACGCAGTCATATATAAACCGGTTATATCAGGAAATCGGAAACCTGCAAATAACGAAGGGCGGTCCGATTATCATGGTTCAGGCGGAAAACGAATTTGGCTCTTATGTTTCGCAACGAAAAGATATTCCATTGGAAGAACATCGGCGTTATAATGCCAAGATTGTGCAACAGCTTAAAAACGCGGGGTTTGATGTACCGATGTTTACCTCCGACGGCAGTTGGCTGTTTGAAGGAGGCGCTACGCCAGGCGCTTTGCCTACGGCTAATGGCGAAAGCAATATCAATAACCTGAAAAAGGTTGTGAATGAATATCATGAAGGCAAAGGTCCTTATATGGTAGCTGAGTTTTATCCGGGCTGGTTGGCTCATTGGGTAGAACAGCATCCACAGGTAAGCGCGACAAGTATCGCCCGTCAGACAGAGAAGTACCTGCAAAACGACGTGTCGATCAATTACTATATGGCGCATGGCGGTACGAACTTTGGATTTACCAGCGGCGCTAACTATGACAAAAAGCATGATATTCAGCCCGATCTGACAAGCTATGATTATGACGCGCCTATCAGTGAGGCCGGATGGGTTACGCCTAAGTTTGATTCGATACGCGATGTGATAAAGAAATATGTTGATTATACTCTACCGGATGTTCCGGCGGCGATTCCCGTGATAGAAATACCTTCCATAAAATTGGATAAGATAGCCGCGTTGAATGTCGATGAACTGGAAACAGTAAAAAATGATAAGCCTCTGACTTTCGAGCAATTGAATCAGGGAAATGGCTATGTCTTGTACCGAAAACAGTTTAACCAGCCGATAAGCGGCACGATAGAGGTGAAAGGGTTGCGCGATTACGCGTTGGTTTATGTAGATGACGAAAAGGTGGGTGAACTGAACCGCTATTTTAACAACTATTCATTGGACATTGAAATTCCGTTTAATGGAACATTGACTATTTTAGTGGAAAATATGGGACGTATTAACTATGGTTCTGAGATAGTTCACAATACGAAAGGCATTATCAGCCCTGTGGTAATAAATGGTATGGAAATAGAAGGCGGTTGGGAAATGGTGCGAATACCGATGGATGAAGCTCCCGACTTTAGTAAGATGCCAACGGCTCAGGTATATGACAATACGGAATCTGCCGCTAAAGGTCTAGCAGGCAATCCTGTGTTATACAAAGGTACTTTCAGTCCGGCTACTATCGGCGATACATTCCTCGACATGGAAGATTGGGGTAAAGGTATTGTATTTATCAATGGGAAGAACATAGGTCGTTATTGGCATTTGGGACCTCAGCAAACATTGTATATTCCGGGAGTTTGGTTGAAAGAAGGTGAAAATGAGATTGTTATACTCGAACAGCAAAATGATAAGCCGCAAACGGAGGTAAGGACAACTAAAAACCCTGTATTGACCAAGCTAAAACAGACTAATTAAGGCTGAACGGGTTAGATATAAAAATAAAAGGGGACTGAAACTCAGCCCCCTTCTATCTATTATCTAAAAACAATTAATATTCACGTCTTCTGAAACCACCGTTTCCGCCTCTGTTATTATCAAAGTTTCTGCGTGGACGATCTCCACCTTCTGTACGAGGACGAGCTTCGGATACTGAAATAGTTCTTCCGTCATACTCAGCGCCATTTAATTCGTCAATAGCTTTTTGACCAGCCGCGTTGTCTTCAAGTTCAACAAAACCATAACCTTTTGAACGGCCTGTAGCTCTGTCCATAATAACTTTCGCTGAAGTGATTTCACCATATTCGCTGAATAAATCCTTCAAATCATTGTCGTTGATGCTGTAGCTCAACCCTGCAATAAAAATGTTCATTGTAAAAAAAA
>JAISKQ010000319.1 GCA_031260865.1 Prevotella sp. | reverse complement strand
ACTTAAAGATTTACTTTAAATAATATAGTTAATTGATTGATTATTAATATATTATATAATACAAACTATATACTTTCGTGTATGCAACATGTGTTTACAGATGTATTAAAACATTTGTTATCAACTCTAATTTTTCGTGTTTACTTTCGTATATATCTTAAATTTTTTCTAATATACATTTGTAAATACACTAATATTGATCTTTTAAAACCGTATTATACACAAATGTATATTATGTTGGATGCATTTTCAATTATAGATTAATTCTATAAATAAATTAAATGAAGTATCTTTACGCTCGTAACAAAAAATTAAACTATGAGGAAATTATCATTTTTAATGTTATTTTGTTTAGTCTGCGAGATTCACGTATTTGCCTGCACAAATTTTTTAGTTGGCAAATATGCATCTGTCGATGGATCTACAATAATAACGTATTCGGCAGATTCCTATGCCTTGTTTGGAGAATTATACCATTGGCCGGCTAAAAAATATTCCAATGGCGAGATGCTAAAAGTTTATGAATGGGATTCAGGAAAATATCTGGGTGAAATAGCCCAAGCCAGCCAAACTTATAATGTGGTCGGCAATATGAATGAATTTCAGGTGACAATTGGCGAAACAACTTTTGGCGGACGTGAAGAACTGGTAGATACAAATGGTATCATTGATTACGGCAGCCTTATATATATTACATTACAAAGAGCCAAAACAGCCAGAGATGCCATAAAAATTATGACGGATTTGGTTGCTGAATATGGCTATTACAGTGGAGGCGAATCGTTTTCGATAGGCGACCCTAATGAAATATGGGTACTGGAAATGATTGGCAAGGGTAAAGATAATAAAGGCGCTGTATGGGTAGCTGTACGTATCCCTGATGACTGTGTATCGGCACATGCTAACCAAGCGAGAATACAACAATTCCCGTTGAATGACCCTGATAATTGCATTTATGCCAAAGACGTGATTTCCTTTGCTAGAGAAAAAGGCTATTACACCACCGGTAAAGAAGCCGATTTCAGCTTTGCTAAGGCATATAATCCTCTGGATTTCGGCGGACAGCGTTTCTGTGAAGCTCGTGTCTGGAGCTTCTTTAATAGATACAATAAAGATATGGCTAAATATGTGACTTACGCGCAAGGTAAAACACAAGACCCAATGCCATTGTATATCAAACCCGACAGGAAATTATCCCTTGCCGATTTGCAAGAAATGATGAGAGACCATTATGAAGGTACAGCTCTTGATTGGACTAATGATATTGGCGCGGGTTCTTTCAAATCTCCATATCGTTGGGCTCCGTTAACATGGGAAGCCGATTCGGTGCAATATTGCAACGAACGCCCGATAGCTACTCAACAAACAGGCTTTGTGTTTACGTCACAGATGCGTTCATGGCTGCCTAATTCAATCGGTGGAATACTTTGGTTTGGAACAGACGACGCTGCTCAAACCGTATTTACGCCTATGTACTGTTCCATCATAGAAATACCGGAATGCTATCGCGAAGGCAATGGCGATTTATATACTTTTTCTTGGACTTCCAGCTTCTGGATTCACAATTGGGTATCGAATATGGTTTATAATAAATATGATTATATGTATCCGGATATGAAAAAAGTACAAAAGGAACTGGAAGGAAAATTCCTTGCTGAACAAGAAAGTACAGAAAAAGAGGCTTTGGTGTTATACAATAAATCGCCTGAACAGGCTGTCCAATTTCTTACCAAATACAGTGATTATCAGGCACAATATGCTTTTGACAGATGGAAGAAATTAGGAGAATTTCTAATCATAAAATACATGGATGGCGTTGTACGGAAAGAGAAAGACGGGGAATTTATCCGGAATGAACATGGTAAGCCTTCATCACCGCAACGTGTAGGGTATCCAAAGGATTTCTATCAGCGTGTAGTAAAAGAAACCGGCGATAAATACAAGGTATTATATTAAGAAGTTAAGCCCCTCCACGTTTGAGGGGCTTCTTGCTAAAACAATAAACAATCAATTTATATGTCCAAAGGACTAACATATAGTTTACTATTCATAACAAGCATAGTTCTGCTATTTGTGATAAACCTATTTATAGGCTCTGTATCAATACCAGTTAAAGCTATCTTCCAAATATTGCAAGGAAACGAAGTGGAAAAACAGGCTTGGTCGTATATTGTGCTTCAGTCGCGTTTGCCTCAAGCGATAACGGCGTTGTTTTCAGGCGGTGCAATCGCTGTTTCCGGGCTATTATTACAAACGGCTTTCCGAAATCCCTTAGCCGACGCCGGCATATTGGGTATAAGTTCCGGAGCAAACCTTGGCGTCGCATTGGTCATTCTATTGATGGGGAACAGTATAGGTTCTGTCGGTGGATTCGATTTTTCTTACTCAATGAGTATTGTTTTGGGGGCATTTGTTGGCGCGGGAATAATCCTTGCCATCATCATGGGATTTGCATCCGTTATCAGGAACAATGTTATGCTGTTGATTATCGGTATTATGATAGGCTATCTCACATCGTCCATCATATCTATTCTCAAGTTCTGGAGTACAAGTGAAGACGCCTACTCGTTTATGATATGGGGAATGGGCGACTTCTCAAGTATATCGATGGAACAATTGCCATTCTATTGCATAATCGTGAGCATAAGCTTACTCTTGTCCATACTGCTGATTAAACCACTGAATGCTTTATTATTAGGGGAAAGATACGCGGCGAATTTAGGCGTGAATATCAAATTAATCCGATTCCTGCTCCTGCTTTGCGCAGGTTTGATTACCGCTATCACATGCGCTTTCTGCGGTCCTATCGCATTCATCGGATTAGCAGTTCCGCACATTGCCAGGTTATTATTAGGCACATCCAACCACAAGTCCTTGCTTCCCGTTACTATATTGGCCGGATCGGCAATGGCTCTATTATGCAATCTGATATGCGTATTGCCCGGAAACAATGGCGTGTTGCCCTTAAATGCTGTTACGCCCATATTCGGCGCGCCGGTTATTATATATGTGATTCTGAATCAAAAGAAAATACAATACTTCAATTAAACGCTGATAATGAACATGGAAGCTGTAGTCAAAGCCCGAGATATTAGTATTGGTTATCTAAAGTCCAAGCATAGAGATAACAATACACTCTATAAGCACCTCTCGTTCGATTTATACAAGGGTGAGCTTGTTTGCTTGATAGGAGCTAACGGAGCAGGTAAATCGACGATGCTGCGCACGATAAGCGCCTCACAGCCGGTATTAGACGGAAGTATATATATGAACGATAAGGAGATTGCGACTATCAATGAAAAGGAACTATCCCGGCTGCTTGGCTTGGTTTTGACTGATAAGACATCAACAGGAGGGCTATTAGTCAGAGAGTTAGTGGAACTCGGACGCTATCCGTACACAGGCTTTTTCGGTCAATTGACGACAAAAGATAAAGAAGTCGTACAAAAGGCAATGGAAGACGTCGGTATTGCGCACAAAGCCAAATCTTATATGGCTGAACTTTCGGATGGAGAACGTCAGAAAGCTATGATAGCTAAAGCATTAGCTCAGGAATGTCCGATTGTATTATTAGATGAGCCTACCGCGTTTCTTGATATAGAAAGTCGGATAGAAATCATGAATCTTTTGCATTATCTTGCTGTTAATCAGGGAAAAACCATATTGCTATCGACGCATGATATTGATATGGCTCTACTCTTAGCCGACCGCTTATGGCTCTTATCCAGAGATAACGGGCTGGTTAGCGGAGTCACCGAAGATATTGTGCTTTCCGGGAAGATGGATCATTTCTTTAAGGGGAAAAATATTGTATTCGACAGATACACAGGTAATTACCTGCCTAAAAGAACGAATGATAGAAAAGTATATCTCGATGCCGAAGGGATATTCTATCATTGGACTAAAAATATGTTAGAAAAGCATGGTTTTTCAATTACAAAGAATCAAACCGAAGCCTCTTTCTCAATTACCGTCCATTCCCCAAATTCCATTATCGTTATAATGGAGGATTCCAAAACCGAATTTTCTGATTTTGAACAACTCGCGTCCTTTCTTAGAAAACAACCCGTCAATGAACCGATAAGATAATGTGCCAATATGTCAATTAAATACTTTTTCCGCTTCGCGTCAATTGGCACATCGGCATACCGACTAATTGTTTTTATCTTCGCTTCCTTGCCATATCAATACGCAGGAATATAAACAATAAGATCGTAAAACCCCACAAAGAAGAACCTCCATAGCTAAAGAAAGGTAAAGGAATACCGATTACAGGCGTAAGCCCTGTTACCATCCCTATATTTATCGCCATGTGGAAAAAGATTATACACGCGACGCAATATCCATAAACCCTCCCAAATGTATTCTTCTGCCGTTCGGCCAAAAAAATCAGGCGCAAAATAAGCGCTGAAAAGAGTAAAAGGACAAATATTGAACCTACAAAGCCTTGTTCTTCCCCTACTGTACAGAAAATGAAATCCGTATCTTGTTCCGGAACATATTTCAATTTTGTTTGTGTTCCGTTCAAATATCCTTTTCCTATAAAACCGCCCGAACCAATCGCTATCTTCGATTGGTTTACATTATATCCGGCTCCCATCAGGTCATCCTCCATCCCCAAAGCAACCTTTATACGCGTTTGCTGGTGAGGCTGCATCACATCTCCGAATATATAATCTATCGAACTGACGAATAGGATGCTACCGATAGCAAATACGGCTATCAGGAGATAGATTTTTGACCAATATTTTTTTGCTAAAATCAATAGATAAGCGACCATAATTCCCAGTACACCCAAGGCTACTATCCCGAAATCAATATTTTCATCTAATAGTGATACAATAAATGAAACGCCGAATAAAGCAAGCGCGCCTATTATAATATTCCGGGCTGTTCCCCTATCCTGACGATAGCTAATTATCAGCGCCGCGCAAATAAGGATAACCAATATTATCGAAATAAACGTCCCTGTGGAAATAATCCCGATATCAGTCTCCGAGTATTTAAGACCTACGACAAAGAAAATAATAGCCGAAAAGCCTAAAAATAAAACGATACCCGGTAAACCTTCCCTGTAAAGCATCAAGATTAAGGCAGTATATACAAGGGCTGACCCTGTTTCATTTTGCAAAATAATCAATAGCATGGGAAGGAATATCAGTCCCGCGACGATACATAAATTCTTGCTTGTAAGCAATTTTAAATTATATCCGCTCAAAAATTTAGCTAATGCCAAAGCAACCGCGAATTTAGCTAATTCAGCAGGCTGGATTTGAACGGTCTCCGTTATTTTGAGCCACGACCGAGACCCCCGGATATCCGTGGATATTACAATCGTAACCATAAGGAGCACTATAAAGACGACATATATGTAATATGCCAATATATCGTACAAATTACTATCTAATTTTAATATAATAAAGCCTAAAACCAAGGATGTCCCAATCCAAATCAGTTGCATCCCGGCTCTTCCCGACAAATCGAACATACTGGTTACATGTTCGTAATTGTAGCTGGCGCCATAGATACTAAACCAACCGAATAATACCATTACGATATACAATGTAATGGAAAACCAGTCAACGCTTTTCTTTATATATTCTTCTTCTCTTTGATACATTCAATCAGTTATATAGCTCCTTAATCCCCATGGGGAAGTTTCGCGAAGCAATTTAAACAGTCAATATCTAAAAACCAATAATAACAACCGGTTGCTAAAAAGGTGACAAAAGTAACAGTTTTCAGTCAGCAGCAGTAAGTAGTTTACTAGAGTTCAAGTTTACTATATTTCTAAAAAAGTGACAAAAGTAACAGTTTCGGGTAACACCATTTCGCGCCATTCTTCTTCTTGTAAACTTACATGTTAGAACTCTCATAAACTCAAAACTTTCTCCTTATTA